>NZ_JAMYSA010000110.1:0-19036 GCF_040321735.1 Mesorhizobium sp. M0293 | reverse complement strand
CGATGCACGTCCGATCGCGACGTTGTCGATCGAAGCGCAGGAACGGCACGAGCGCCGCGAAAAAGTCTACCGCGACGACTGAGGGTCAAGGCCGGCGGCGCGACCAGCCGTCATGGGCGACGATGATCTTGAAATGGCCGGGTTTTCCGGCCATTTTTATTGGCGCGGCAGACACCTTCCAAGGCGTACGAAATCCACAAACGCTTGACACATGGGCTCTGAAGTATGGGCCCTTGAAGAATGGGCCTTCCAAAAGTGTGGTTCGGCAGCCCAACCGGTTACGATTTTCGCGTGGGATAGCTATTCAGCGGCCGCTCATCGCTTCTGGCTGGAGAGTTCGCCGAGAAGCTTGGTCATTTCATCGTCGAGCGACTGTGGCGTCTTTGCCGCCGGTTTGCCCGCCGGGCTGCCGGAGCGGGGCTGGTCAAGCGACACTTCGAGTTCCCTCATCAGCGTGTCGTCGATGCTGTCCTGCGCTGCTGACGGCGGCGGCGCATGCCTGACCGTGTTGGCATTGGCGGAGCCATAGGCGGGCAGCGGCGTAACATTGGTCGGTTGGTAGCTTTGCGTTGCCGGTCTTGGCGCCGGTGCCGGTGCCGGCGCCGGTGCTGTTTGGCGCGGGCGGGCGGGCGGTGCGGTGTTCACCGGCTGCGGGGCGGGTGCCTGTCTCGCCGGCGGTGGAGCGGGTTGCGGCGGACGCGGCCTTGCCGCCGGGGCCGCGGTGGCTGGGACCGGCTGCAAGCCGCCGTCTCCGGTCAATGCCGGACGGCGTAGCGCCGAAAGACGGATATCGCGCTCGACGACGACGTCGGTCGGGCCGCCGATCAAAAGCAGGTGCTCGATGTCGTCGCGGCGCACCAGCACCAGCCGGCGATGGCTGTCGACGGCGGTCGCATCCATGACAGCCAGCCGCGTCTTGCGGTTCCGGCCACCGGCAACGAAGGTTCCGAACGTCAGATTGCGCACCAGCTTGATGATGACGAGAACGATGACCAGCAAGACAAGTGCTGCAAACGTCCACAACAGTGCTGCGGCATAACCAGGGCCCGCCACGCTATCCAGCCATTGCATTGGTTTCCCCTGATTGCCCTTGGAAGAAACGTGACACTAGACCGTTGCGGCGGGCCACCGCAAGTTACGTTTCACGCTGGTGAACAGCTTGAAAAACTCCAAAGGCCGGAAGACATCATTTTTATCGGACATTTGCCGCCAAGGCCTTTTCCGGACTAGGAGAATGTGATTCAACCCGCTAGGGGCGGGTGTCGGAACACCGGAATTCACGAGCAGGGGGCACATGGCCAAGGAAGCGCGCGGCGATTTCTATCCGGTACCGATCGTCGACCAGAATACGCGACCGGGCGCGGTCACCCGGCTCATCATTTTCATCGTCGTCCTGACGGGGGCGGCGATCGTCTTCGGCCTTTTCCGCGAGCGCCTCGGCGATCCTTTCCTGCTCGGCATGCTCGGTGTGCTGGCGATGATCGGCGTCGGCTTCCTGTTTGCCACGGCGATCGGCTTCGTGCAGGTCACGCCGCGCTCGACAGGCGACGAACTGTCGAAATCCTTCGTCGATTCGATGTCGCAGGGGCTTCTCGTCACGGACACCAAGGGCCGTGTCGTCTACGCCAATCGCGCCTATGCCGACATGACCGGAGCGTCGTCAGCAGCCGACTTGAAGACGGTCGAGGGGTTGCTCTCGGATGTCCCCGAAGCTTCGGTGACGATCTATCGCCTGGCGTCCGGCCTGCGCGACGGCCAGCCGGGCGACGGCGAGTTTCGGCTCGCGCAATCCATTCGGCCCGGAGCCGAGCCCGGCGCCCGCTGGTACCGGGCGCGCGCCCGCACCTTCAGCGTTCCAGGCCAGCGGCTGCCGATGCTGGCCTGGCAGCTTGCCGACATTTCGCAGGAGCGGGCCGAGCAGGAGCGGTTTTTCCTCGATTTGCAGCAAGCGATCGATCATCTCGACCACGCGCCGGCCGGCTTCTTTTCGGCCGACCAGGAGGGCCGCGTCACCTACATCAACGCCACGCTCGCCGAATGGCTGGGCATCGACCTCACCAGCTTCACGCCCGGTGCCGTCTCCTTGGCCGAGATCGTGGCCGGCGACGGCATGGCGCTGGTCCGTTCGGTCAAGGCCGACCCCGGCACGACGCGCAACGCGGTCATCGATCTCGACTTGACGACGATGACGGGCGAGGCGCTGCCGGTGCGCTTCATGCATCGCGTTTCGGCCAGCCGCGAAGGCCTCAACGGGCCGACGCGCACGATCGTGCTCAACCGCACCCAAGGCGAGGACTCCTCCGCCGATTTGCGGGCCTCGGAAGTGCGCTTCACCCGCTTTTTCAACTCGACACCGATGGCGATAGCCGGCGTCGACCATAACGGGCGCATCCTGCGCACCAATGCGCCGTTCCTGTCGCTGTTTTCATCCGTCGTCGATCGCGATGCGGTCGATCGCCGTGTGCGGCTCGATACGGTGATCCATGAACGGGACCGGCCAGCCTTCGCGGCTGCTTTCGAAAAGGCGCAGCAGCGGCAGGCCGACATCGAGCCGATCGATACGCTTTTGCCCGGCAATGACGAGCGGCACATTCGTTTCTACGTCAATGCTGTCGCCGACGGGACCGGCGGCGAGGGCGCCGAGGAGTCGGCCATCGTCTACGCCGTCGAGACGACGGAGCAGAAAGCGCTCGAAGGGCAGATGGCGCAAAGCCAGAAGATGCAGGCGGTCGGCCAGCTTGCCGGCGGCATCGCGCACGATTTCAACAATGTGCTGACCGCCATCATCATGGCGTCCGATCTTTTGTTGACCAACCACCGTCCGTCGGACCCGTCCTTCCCCGACATCATGAACATCAAGCAAAATGCCAACCGGGCGGCTTCGCTGGTGCGGCAGCTGCTGGCCTTCTCGCGCAAGCAGACATTGCGGCCGGAAGTGCTCAACCTGACCGACGTGCTCGCCGATCTCAGGATGCTGCTGGCCCGCCTGGTCGGCAACGACATCAAGCTGAAGGTCGATCATGGCCGCGACCTGTGGCCGGTCAAGGTCGATATCGGGCAGTTCGAGCAGGTGGTGGTCAACCTCGCGGTCAACGCGCGCGACGCAATGCCGGCGGGTGGCGATCTTACCGTGCGCACCCGCAATGTGACCGCCGAGGAGTGCAAGGCCTTTTCCTACCGCGAACTCACCCCGGCCGACTATGTCGTGGTCGAAGTCGAGGACACCGGCAGCGGTATCGCGCCCGACGTGCTGAAGAAGATTTTCGAGCCCTTCTTCACCACCAAGGAAGTCGGCAAGGGCACCGGCCTTGGCCTGTCGATGGTGTACGGCATCATCAAGCAGACCGGTGGCTTCATCTACTGCGATTCCGAGGTCGGCAAAGGGTCGACTTTCCGCATTTTCCTGCCGCGTCATATCGCGGAAGCGAAAAAAGCAGGTGAGCCCGGCGATGTGCCGGCAGCACCGGCGAAGGTCGCCGATGCGGCCAAGGATCTGTCGGGCTCGGCCACGGTGCTGCTCGTCGAGGACGAGGATGCCGTGCGCATGGGCGGTATGCGGGCGCTGACCTCGCGCGGCTACACCGTGCATGAGGCGTCTTCGGGCGTCGAGGCGCTGGAAGTGTTCGAAGCGCTGGGTGGCAAGGTCGACATCGTCGTTTCCGACGTGGTGATGCCGGAAATGGATGGACCGACGCTGCTTGGCGAGTTGCGCAAGCGCCAGCCGGACATCAAGTTCGTCTTCGTGTCCGGTTATGCGGAGGATGCATTCGCCAGAAACCTGCCGGCCGACGCGCATTTCGGCTTCCTGCCAAAGCCGTTTTCGCTCAAGCAACTGGCAACGATCGTCAAGGACATGCTGGAGTCTTAGAGCCTCCCTACGTTCTTCCCTTGCACTGCGTCGTGACAACGCCATGATTGCGGATGAAACGGCGGGAGGGACTGGGGGCAGTTGGTGACGCCACACAACGAAGCAGACAAGGACGACTACGCCGACACGGTGTTGTTGCCGGGTGACCCACAGCGCGCCGAGTGGATGGCTCAAACTTTCCTGGAAGCACCGCGTTGCATCAATCGCCGACGCGGCGCGCTTGGCTTTACCGGGCTGTTTCGTGGCAAACCCATCAGCATCCAGTCGACCGGCATCGGCGTCTCGTCGTTTCTGATCTATGCCCATGAATTGCTTGACCATTATGGCGCCCGGACGTTGATCCGCACCGGCACCTGCGGCAGCCTGACCGCCGAGGCAAAGCTGCGCAGCCTTGTCATCTCGCAATCGGCACAGGCGGAGAGCGCCCAGAGCGGTCAGGTTTTCGGCGTCTATGGACCCGCCGGCCCGGATCCGGCGCTTCTCGCCTGTGCGCTGGCCAAGGCGGCCGAACTTGGCATCGACCATCGTGCCGGCCTGACGGTCTGCAGCGACATCTTCTATCACCCGGAAGGCCGCGGCCGTTTTGCCGATGCGCAGGCTGCCGGAGCCCTGGCCGTCGATATGGAAACCAGCGCGCTTTATCGCATCGCCGCGCATTTCGGGGCTCGCGCGCTGTCGATGTGCGTCGTGGTCGACAACATCGAGACCGGCGAACAGACCGACTATTCCGAACGCCAGGTGCTGTTCACCGACATGAGCCGGCTGGCGTTCGCTGTCGCTGTGGAAGCGCTCTAGGCGGCTTCCCGCTTCGGCACCATCTGCTCGTCCATATCAGGCCGATGGCCGCGCAAATAGAGTGCGCAGGTGGTGCGCAGCATCGAGGCAAAGTTTGGAATGGCGCCGTTGATCTCGATGGCTTCGTCATAAAGCTTCGAGATGAATTTTGGCGTCGTCAAACCCTGGTTTTCGGCGATTTCGTCCAGCAAAGCCCAGAATGTCGCTTCAAGCTGGATGCTGGTCGAGTAGCCGTCGATGCGAATCGACCGGTTGATCTGGCGATAGCCTTCGGGATCCTGGCCCGCAAACACCCTGCACATCCGACAAACCTCCCATGATTGTTGGTCTTGGGTGGACGGGCCCGCAGCTTGATACTGCTTAACCTGTCCCCGTATGCATTCTCAGGCAAAATTGCCGGTCCGGCAATCGGACTTTCGTCCCGTTCACGGTTCCGGGCGTGGTAACCGGCTGCCACCACCTTTTGTCCGCGCCGCGCATAATCGCCTCCACACCACCGCGGAGACTGATTTGGCCAAGGCGATCCACAGCATGATCCGGGTTCTCGATGAGGCCCGATCCGTCGATTTCTACAGAAATGCCTTCGGGCTCGATGTCGCCGACAGGCTGGACTTCGGGACTTTCACGCTTGTTTACCTCAGCAATGCCGAGACAGGGTTCGAGCTCGAACTGACCGTGAACAAGGATCGGCAGGAGCCTTACGCACTCGGCGACGGCTACGGTCACCTGGCGGTCTCGGTCGCCGATCTCGACAGCGAACATGACCGTCTCGGCGCGCTCGGCCTCAACCCGAGGAAGATCGTCGAATTCAACCGCGACGGGTCGCTGATCGCCCGCTTCTTCTTCATCGAGGATCCGGACGGCTACAAGATCGAGGTTCTGCAGCGTGGAGGTCGCTTCCAATAGGAGACATAGCAACCGCACCGGCGGGTGCGGCGCCAGCAACGGCACTCTCAACCATGTCGCCCAAAAGTGCGCAGCTGTTTTGGGACAACGACATGCACAAACAAGGTGTTGAAGCCCGTCAATCGTGACGTGCTTCAAGGAGTGCAAATAGCAAGCAGGGAGGAACAAAATGGTCACGATCTATGACGCGAAGCCTGGGCTTTCACGTCGCGAGCTTCTCAAACGCGGTGGCATCGGCGCGCTGCTGGTCATCTCCGGCAGTGCGGTCATCAGCCCCGAACATGCCTGGGGGCTGGAAACATCTGCGCTCAAGCCCGAAACCATGGCGACGCTGATCCAGATGGCGCGCGACATCTATCCGCACGATCAGGTCCCCGACAAATATTACGCCGTTGCCGTGAAGGGCCATGACGAGCAGGCCGGCAAGGACGCCGCCTACAAGGCGATGATCGAAGACGGCATCGCCGACCTCGACAAGAAGTCCGGTGACGGAGGCTATCGGGGCCTCGGCTGGGAGGACCAGCGCGTCGGCGTGCTGAAGCAGATCGAGGCGACGCCGTTCTTCCAGGCCATTCGTGGCGGCCTCGTCGTCAGCCTCTACAACCAGAAAGAGGTGTGGCCGATCTTCGGCTACGAGGGCGAGTCCTATTCCAAGGGCGGCTACATCGCGCGCGGTTTCGACGACATCGAGTGGCTCTGAGCCCCGTCGTTCCCGAACCCGCAAACAGAAATCATGGGAGGAAACCATGGCAGCTTCATTTGACCTGAACAACGACGGCGTGGTCGTCATCATCGGCTCGGGCGCCGGCGGCGGCACGCTCGGCAACGAACTCGCCCAGAAAGGTGTCGACGCCGTCATCCTGGAAGCGGGTGCGCGCCACGAATACGAGGATTTCATCAACGACGAATGGGGTTCGTTCAGCCAGCTCGCCTGGACGGACAAGCGCACGACATCCGGTGACTGGCGTGTGGCCAAGGATTTTCCGAACCTGCCGGCCTGGATCGTCAAGTCGGTCGGCGGTTCGACCACGCATTGGGCCGGAGCCTCGCTGCGCATCCAGGAGCATGAGTTCAAGACGCTGTCGACCTATGGCAAACTGGAAGGCGCCAACCTGCTCGACTGGCCGATCACGCTGGCCGAGATGGAGCCCTACTATGCCAAGGCCGAAGCCAAGATGGGCGTTACCGGCACCAATGACTGGCCGAGGCTGCCGGGCAACAACAATTTCAAGGTGTTGAAGGCCGGCGCCGACAAACTCGGCTACAAGGAATGCCACACCGGCAACATGGCGATCAACTCGGTCGATCGCGACGACCGCATGTCCTGCCAGCAGACCGGCTTCTGCTTCCAGGGCTGCAAATGGGGCGCCAAATGGTCGACGCTCTACACCGAAATCCCCAAGGGCGAGGCGACAGGCCATCTTGAGGTCAGGCCGAACGCCATGGCGATCAAGATCAACCACGACGCTAGCGGAAAGGTGACGGGCGTCGTCTATGCCGACAAGGACGGCAAGCTGCAGGAACAGAAAGCCCGCGTCGTCGCGGTCGCCGGCAACTCGATCGAGAGCCCGCGGCTGCTGCTCAATTCGGCGTCGGGCAAATTCCCCGATGGTCTCGCCAACTCGTCGGGGCAGGTGGGCAAGAACTACATGCGTCACACCACCGGCTCGGTCTACGCCATCTTCGACAGACCGGTGCACATGTATCGCGGCACCACCATGGCCGGCATCATCCGCGACGAGGCACGCCACGACCCGTCGCGTGGTTTCGTCGGCGGCTACGAATTCGAGACGCTGTCGCTCGGCCTGCCGTTCATGGCCGCCTTCCTCGATCCGGGCGCCTGGGGCCGCTCGTTCACCACCGCCCTCGACCACTACGACCACATGGCCGGCCTGTGGATCGTCGGCGAGGACATGCCGCGCGCGGAGAACCGCATCACGCTGCATGCCGACGAGAAGGACGCGCACGGCATGCCGATCGCCGACGTGCATTTCGACGACCACCCGAACGACACCGCGATGCGCAACCACGCCTACAAGCAGGCCACTGCGCTCTATGCGGCGGTCGGCGCCACGCGCACCTTCCCGACGCCACCCTATCCGTCGACCCACAATCTCGGCACCAACCGGATGAGCGAAAAAGCGGAAGACGGCGTCGTCAACAAGCACGGCCAGGCGCACGACATCAAGAACCTGTTCGTGTCGGATGGCAGCCAGTTCACGACCGGTGCGGCGGAAAACCCGACCCTGACGATCGTGTCGCTGGCAATCCGCCAGGCGGATTACATCGCCGCGCAGATGTCAGCCAAGACGATCTAGTCACATCCTCCCGACGGCCTGCTGGCGCGGATCCCACAAGGTTCCGCGCCTTTTTCTTGCCGTCTCATTGTTTGGTGCAGGTCGAGGCGGTGAAAGCGCCGTCGGGCTGCTTCATGATGATGTCGAAGGAGGGTGGGGCCTGGCCGTCCAGCGTTGCCTGGGTCAGCGACAGCGAGTTGCCACCGGCGGTATAGCCGCCCAAAGGCCCCAGCCAGGAGATCACGCCGTTTGCATCCATTTGATAGTTGTACCCCTGCTGCGCGGTCCCGAAGACGCCGAGGCCGGTGTAGAATGGGCCGCTGTAGACGTTCCCCTTGATGGTGATGTCGCCGAGGTTGAGGAACATGCCAAGCAGATACACTTCGCAGTGATAGGTGCCGTCGGGCATCTTGCCGTCGCTGAAGTCGGCTCGGGCCGCCCCGGTTGCTGCCGCCAGAAGCAATATGCCGAAAAAAATGCGTGAAATGCCTGAAACCATGACGTCGCTCGTTTGAGAAGCGAGATTGCCCTATTTTTGCGTCGCGCCGCAACATCGGTCGTCGGTGATCCGCCTGCGAAGACCAAAATCTAGGCACTTGGTAAAATTGGGCGAAAATTAGGCAATCACCCCGCGCACTGCGCAAATTTCTCTCAATCAATTTTTAACCGGCTTTCTTTGTTTTTATAAGCCTAATATTTCAACACACTGATAAGGCTGGATTATTCGTCTCCCCTTGGCGTCGCCAAAGCGATTGGCATGGGGGTTGCATTGTAGTGTCGCGGTGCAATCAACCAGCTTGGGAGTCTGTCATATGAGGGGTAATTTCTCGACAATAACAAAGATGTTTTCGGCGAGCGTGGTTGCCGCCGGCCTGTTGATCTCCGCGCCCGCCAAGGCGGCCGACGACACCATCAAGGTCGGCATTCTCCATTCGCTGTCGGGGACAATGGCGATTTCGGAGACGACGCTGAAGGACGCGATGCTGATGCTCATCGACGAGCAGAACGCCAAGGGCGGCCTGCTCGGCAAGAAACTCGAGGCGGTCGTCGTCGATCCTGCTTCCAACTGGCCACTGTTCGCCGAAAAGGCACGCGAGCTGATTTCGAAGGACAAGGTCGCGGCGGTGTTCGGCTGCTGGACCTCGGTGTCGCGCAAATCGGTGCTGCCGGTGTTTTCCGAACTCGACAACATCCTGTTCTACCCCGTCCAGTATGAGGGCGAGGAGAGCGAGCGCAACGTGTTCTACACCGGTGCGGCGCCGAACCAGCAAGCCATCCCGGCCGTCGACTACCTGATGAGCGAGGACGGCGGTTCGGTGAAACGCTGGGTGCTGGAAGGCACGGACTACGTCTATCCGCGCACCACCAACAAGATCCTCGAAGCCTACCTGAAGGCCAAGGGTGTCGCGCCGGAAGACATCTTGGTCAACTACACGCCGTTCGGCTTCTCCGATTGGCAGACCGAAGTGTCGGCCATCAAGAAGTTCGGTTCGGCTGGCAAGAAGACCGCCGTCGTCTCGACCGTTAACGGCGACGCCAACGTGCCGTTCTACAAGGAACTCGGCAACCAGGGCATCAAGGCCGAGGACATCCCGGTCATGGCCTTCTCGGTCGGCGAAGAAGAGCTTGCCGGTCTCGACACCGCGCCGCTGGTCGGCCATCTCGCCGCCTGGAACTACTTCGAAAGCATCGACACGCCTGAGAACAAGAAGTTCATCGCCGACTGGCACAAGTTCATCAAGAACGACAAGCGCACCACCAACGACCCGATGGAAGCCCATTACATCGGCTTCAACATGTGGGTGAAGGCGGTCGAGAAGGCCGGCACCACCGATCCGGACAAGGTCATCGACGCCATGATCGGGGTTTCGGTGCCGAACCTGACTGGCGGCTATTCGACGATGATGCCGAACCACCACATCACCAAGCCGGTGCTGATCGGTGAAATCCAGGCCGATGGCCAGTTCGAGACAGTGTCGCGCACGCCGGGCCTCGTGATGGGCGACGAATGGTCCGACTACCTGCCTGACTCCAAGGACCTGATCTCCGATTGGCGCGCGCCTCTGTCGTGCGGCAACTTCAACGTTGCCACCGGCAAGTGCGGCGGCAAGGGAACGAACTGATCCTCCCAGGTCTGACCTGGTCTGGACCACCAGGTCCATGACCTCGGTCTGGACCACCGGGTCCATGACCTAAGACCGCGCGCGTCCGGACGGTTTCCTCCGCCGTCCGGACGCCCAATTCAACCTTCAAGGATCGCCTCAAGCCGATGAACCCATTCCCTGCGATTGGCCTGACATTGCTGTTCCTGCTGGCGACGCTGTCGTCATTGGGCGCTGGCGAAGCCGATCTGCGTGGCATCATCGCCAAATTCGCGACGGCCAAGGGTTTTTCGGAGACCGGAGCCGTCGTCCACGAACTGGCGGGCACCGGCGACCCGGCAGTCGAACGGCCACTTGCGGCGCTCGCCGACGGCAACCTCTATGTCCGCAAGGCCGATTCCCTGGTGTTTACCGGCAAGGAAGCGGGCGAGAGCGTCCAGCTTTTCGACCCGTTGAGCGGCGAGGCATCGGGCGAGGCGGCCAAGGACGACATCACCAAGATCAAGGTCAACAACACGCTGCGCCGCGCCATCCGCGATGCGCTGGGCACGCTGACGCTTGGCGCCAAGGACCCGACTGTCCGCATTGCCGCCGCCGACACCATGTTCAAGACACCCGACGCCGCAAACATCGAGCCGCTCGACACCGCGATCGCCATTGAGACCGTGGCCAGCGTCAAGGCTCTTCTCGAACAGGCTCGTGCCGCCTCCGTGCTGGTCTCCGATCGGCCGGATACCGATAAGCTCGCTGCCATCTCGCTGATCGGCGCGCGGGGCGACCGTGATGCGGTCTCGCTGCTGACCTCGGTCGAGGCGAACTCCTCGGATGCGGTCAAGCAAGCGGCCACGGGCGCGATCGCCACCATCAATTCGACCCTGGCCGTCTGGGATGCCGGCCAGAACATCTGGTACGGCATTTCGCTGGGCTCGGTGCTGCTGCTGGCGGCGATCGGGCTTGCCATAACCTTCGGCGTCATGGGCGTCATCAACATGGCGCATGGCGAGATGGTCATGCTCGGCGCCTACACGACCTTCGTCGTCCAGCAAGTGGTCCGTACGTCTTTTCCGGACTTGTTCGACTGGTCACTGGTCATTGCACTGCCGCTCGCCTTCCTCGTCTCGGCTCTGGTTGGTCTGATCATCGAGCGCGGCGTCATCCGCTTCCTCTACGGGCGGCCGCTGGAAACATTGCTGGCGACATGGGGCGTTTCGCTGATCCTGCAGCAGGCCGTGCGCTCGATTTTCGGGCCGACCAACCAGGAGGTCGGCAATCCCTCCTGGATGTCGGGCTCGTTCAATGTCGGCCAGCTTGCGATCACCTGGAACCGGCTGTGGATCCTGGTTTTCGCGCTCACCGTGTTCGCCGTGCTGCTTTACGTGATGAAGCGCACGCCCTGGGGCTTGCAGATGCGCGCCGTCACCGCCAACCGGCGCATGGCCGCCTCGATGGGCATCAGGACGCCTTGGGTCGACGCGCTGACTTTTGCCTTGGGGTCAGGCATTGCCGGCATCGCCGGTGTGGCGCTCAGCCAGATCGACAACGTCTCGCCCAATCTCGGACGCGGCTACATCATCGACAGCTTCATGGTCGTCGTCTTCGGCGGCGTCGGCAATCTGTGGGGTACGCTGGTCGGTGCCTTCTCGCTCGGCATCGTCAACAAGTTCCTTGAGCCCTATGCCGGCGCCGTGCTCGGCAAGATCGTGGTGCTGGTCCTCATCATCCTGTTCATCCAGAAGCGCCCGCGCGGCCTGTTCGCGCTCAAGGGCAGGGCGGTGGAAGCATGATCACCGGACGCTTCTTCGCCGCCGGCGCGGACCGCCGAATCGCCATCACGGTTCTCATCCTGCTGGCGGTGGCTATCATCGTGCCGCTGCTTAATCTGGCGGTCACGCCGACGAGCGCGTTCTACATCCCGTCCTATATCGTGGCGCTGACCGGCAAATATCTCTGCTACGCGCTGCTCGCCTTGGCGCTCGACCTTGTCTGGGGCTATTGCGGCATCCTTTCGCTCGGCCACGGCGCTTTCTTCGCGCTCGGCGGCTATGCGATGGGCATGTATCTGATGCGCCAGATCGGCTCGCGCGGCGTCTACGGCAATCCCATCCTGCCTGATTTCATGGTGTTCCTGAACTACAAGGAATTGCCGTGGTTCTGGTATGGCTTCGACCATTTCTGGTTTGCCGGCCTCATGGTGCTCGCGGTGCCCGGCGTGCTCGCTTTCGTCTTCGGCTGGTTTGCCTTCCGCAGCCGTGTCACCGGCGTCTATCTCTCCATCATCACCCAGGCGATGACGTACGCGCTGCTGCTTGCCCTTTTCCGCAACGACATGGGTTTCGGCGGCAACAACGGCCTGACCGATTTCAAGGACATTTTGGGCTTCAACGTGCAAGCCGACGCGACGCGTTCGGCGCTGTTCGCGGCCAGCGCGGTGATGCTCGCACTCGCCGTTTTCGTCACCTGGGCAATCGTCGGTTCCAAATACGGCAAGTTGCTGATGGCGGTGCGCGACGCCGAGAGCCGCACGCGCTTCCTCGGCTGGCGGGCGGAGAACGTAAAATTGTTCGCCTTCACCATCTCGGCAGTCATGGCCGGTATAGCCGGCGCGCTCTACGTGCCGCAGGTCGGCATCATCAATCCGGGTGAGTTCGAGCCGGCCAATTCGATCGAAGTCGTCGTGTGGGCCGCCGTTGGCGGTCGCGGCACCATTGTCGGACCGATCATCGGTGCGCTGCTGGTCAATGCCGGCAAATCCTGGTTCACCGGCGTGCTGCCGGAATTCTGGCTGTTTGCATTGGGTGGGCTGTTCGTCGCCGTCACGCTTTTGCTGCCCAAGGGCTTCATCGGCATGTGGGATTCCTGGCGTGGCAACGCCAAGGCGCTGCGGGCAGCCTCGATTGCCGAGGAAGCCGGCACCGATGTCGACGTTCCGCCGCCGACGAAAATCGTTCGCAGCGAGGCGAGAACGCCCGGCGACTGGTCCGCGACCAGCCCCGAACCGCAGCCGGCGGAGTGAGCGACCATGTCGAAGTCGAACACGATCCTCTATCTCGACGGCGTCTCGGTCTCCTTCGATGGCTTTCGTGCCATCAACAATTTGTCGCTGGTGCTCGACAAGGGCGAGATGCGCGCCATCATCGGTCCCAACGGCGCCGGCAAGACGACGATGATGGACATTGTCACCGGCAAGACGCGGCCCGACGAGGGCGAGGTTTTCTTCGACGGCCAGGTGGATCTCACCAAGCATGACGAAGCTGAGATCGCCATGATGGGCATCGGCCGCAAATTCCAGAAGCCGACCGTCTTCGAAAGCCACACGATCGAGGAAAACCTGATGCTGGCGCTGAAGGGGCCGCGCTCGATCTTCCCGGCACTGTTTCATCGCCGCTCGGCCGCCGAGACGCGGCAGATCGACGACATTCTCGGCATCATCCGGCTTGGCGACAAGCGTAACGAACTGGCGGCAAATCTGAGCCATGGACAAAAGCAGTGGCTCGAGATCGGCATGCTGCTTGCGCAGGATCCGAAGCTGCTTCTGGTCGACGAGCCGGTCGCCGGCATGACCGATGCCGAGACCGAGGAAACCGCGCGGCTGCTGAAGGATATTGCGCGTGACCATTCGGTCATCGTCGTCGAGCACGACATGCATTTCGTGCGCGAACTCGGCGTCAAGGTAACCTGCCTGCACGAGGGCTCGGTGCTGTCGGAAGGCACACTCGATTTCGTTTCGGCCGACGAGCGCGTCGTCGAAGTTTATCTGGGGAGATGAGCATGGTGTGGCGGGTTCAATTCCATCATTTCGATCTGTCCCTCCTCAGGTTCTGGAGAAGGCGCTGACATGCTCGAAATTTCCAATGCCACGCTGCACTACGGCGCCGCCCAGGCGCTGCGCGGCGTGTCGATGAAGGCCGGCGCCGGCAAGATTACTTGCGTGCTCGGCCGCAACGGCGTCGGCAAGACCAGTTTGATGAGATCGATCGTCGGCCACCACCGGCTGACGAGCGGAAGCGTTGCCTTCGAGGGGAAGGCGCTCGACCGGAGCGCGGCGTATGACCGCGCCCGGTCGGGCATCGCATTCGTGCCGCAGGGCAGGGAGATCTTTCCGCTGCTCACTGTACGGGAAAATCTCGAATCGGGCTTCGCGCCGCTGAAGCGGGCCGACCGCAACATTCCGGCGCATGTCTTCGAATTGTTCCCGGTGCTGAAGCAGATGCTCGGCCGCCGTGGCGGAGACCTTTCCGGCGGCCAGCAGCAGCAGCTCGCTATTGGCAGGGCCCTGGTGATGCGGCCGAAGCTGCTGGTGCTCGACGAGCCGACGGAAGGCATCCAGCCGTCGATCATCAAGGATATCGGCCGTGCGATCCGCTATTTGCGCGACCAGGCCGGCATCGCCGTGCTTCTGGTCGAACAATATCTCGATTTCTGCCGCGAGCTTGCCGACGAGGTCAACATCATGGACCGGGGCCTGATCGTCCATACCGGCCCGGCGGAAGATTTAGACCGTGCTGATGTACGCAAGTTCCTGACGGTGTAGAATCGACGCTGGACTTCAGTTGACGATCCGAAGTCCTTGGCAAGTCCAATATTTCTCCGATCCAGCCATCTGCGTCACTGGTGCACCATAGACTGCGTGCTAGTCTTTCGCAGGGCTTTTGTGAGTCGGCCGCTTCCGTATCAGTCTGGTTCATCGCAGATCGAGGGCGCGGCTAGCACCGGGCAAGTTTCACGCAAGCAAGGCTTCCTAGCTTCCCTCCTGCGATCTTTGTCGTTCAACGCGTTTGGGCACTCAGGCCAAGGGACAGCCATGGAACGTTATGTCGAGGACTACCAGAAGCGGCGGCTTACCGAGCGCGTCGACATCATCACCGCCATCAACATCTTGAAGTCCCAAGGCTACGGCCACGACGACCTGATCGAGGAAATCACCAAGGTCTTCTATGTCGACCTGGATGCCTTCAATGAAATCGTCATGGCGGCATAAGAGCCGCGTTCGCCCGTCCCGATCGTAGCTATGGCATCGATGCGCGTGGACTAACCCGCGCGCCGGAATGCCGAGGCGGTGACGCGGTTGCGGCCGCCGCGCTTGGCGACGTAGAGCGCCTTGTCGGCGGCGCTGAGCACCTTGTCGAAGCTGAGGCCCTCTTTGGTGCCGAAGGCAAAACCGGCACTGACCGTGCATATCAGCGAGCCGGTCTCGGTTTCGATGCGACGCGCGGCGAAAGCTGCCCGTATGGCTTCTGCGGTGGCTTCCACCGTTTCGGGCAAGGTCCGCTTCAGCACAAGCGCGAATTCCTCGCCGCCCATGCGCGCGGCGACGTCGGCCGGGCGAAGGTTGCCGGCGAGGTCCCTGGCGAACACCCTCAGCACTTCATCGCCGGCGGCATGGCCGAATTCGTCGTTGATGGCCTTGAAGCCGTCGAGGTCGAACACCACCACGGCCGTGAAGGCGCCGACCGGCGCATTGCCATGCAGGTCGAACAGGGCACGGCGATTGAGAAGGCCGGTCAGCGGATCAGTCAGCGCGTTGCGGCGATGATGCCTGGCCAGGCGCCCCTGATTGAGAGCCAGGGAAAGCGCTCCGATGCCGGTCATGCTGGCGATGACGATGATGAGGCTGAGTTCCTCGGCCCAGTTGCTGGGCGCATGCCCAAGGATCAGCTTTCCATCCCACGCAAGAACCATGGCGCACAGAACGAAGGACGTGGCCGTGGCCGAATAGAGTGTGGTGATGCCGATCGTCAGGGCAGGGGCTTCGTCGCGGCCTTTCCAGTATTCGAACGCCGTTGCGAACAGAAGCAATGCGGCCAAGGCGTTTTCGAGCATGAAGCCCAGCCCGTCATAGCCAAGAGCCATAGGAGGCAACGTCACGGCCAGCGAAATGGCGCCGCCAAGCACCGTTCGCGGCATTGGCGACCCGCCGGTTCTGAACTGATAGGCAGCGCCCAGCATGGTCGAGAAGCCAAGCAGGAGCAGGGCAAGGGTCGTGATGCCGAGCAGGCGCCCAGGCATGTCGATATAGGCGTCATAGGCAAAAATGTCGCCGACCACGAACATCAGGCTGACCGCCCATGTCAGCAGGAATTTCTCCGAGCGAGCGGTCAGCCACATGCCGAACAATGTCAGGCTCAGGCAGGCGGCGGAAAACCCGACAGCCAACAGAAGTGAAGTGTAGTCGAGCGACATGCCCCTCGTCCTTGCCCTCGGCGGCCCAGATCGGCGACTTGGCCAAGCTGGATTCATGCAGCAAGGAGGTATCGATAAGGTTACGACCGTGGCGAAGATGCCATGATTCCGCTGCGTCAGAAGAGCGCCGACAACAACAGCAGGGCTAGGCCGACCCCCATCATCAACAGGCCTGGCCAATTCTGCGACAAGCCGAGGAAACTGAGCCCCCGCCGGCGTGGCTCGAGCGTCGGGCCTGGTGTTGCGAGGTTTGGCATCGGGCGATCCGGAACTACAGGCGCAGGATCGCTAAGCCGCCCGCGCCAGAGGACGGCGCCTGCCATGTACACAACGCCGGCGACAGTAAGCAATGCACCGAAGAGGATGACAGCCATTTGTCCTTGCCCTTCTTCAAGCTCCTGCATCGATGCAGGAGCTTGCGGGATCGGTGGCCAGGCGTTCGCGATGTCGCACGCATCGCCGCCTGCCAGGATAGAACGATCAAGGCGTCGTGCAGGTTCCAACAACAAGGTAAGGTGCCGGGTAGAGGCCGCTTTAATTCACTCGCTTCATCAGCGCCATGGCGCCGAACGGCGCGCGCACCTTGCCTTCGGTGATGAAGTAGACGAACACGTCGCGCGGCTGGACCGGTGCATCGGTAGCGGGGTCGGCACGCCGCAGGTCGGCCGGCTGCTTGCCCTCCGCCCAGACCTTTGCTCGCGCCGCCCATTCATCAAGGGCCTTTGGCGTGTAGCAATCGGGATTGTCGTCGCTGCCGGTCTGCAGCCGTGCATAGACGAAATCACCGGTAACGTCGGCGATGTCGGGGTATTTGGCATGGTCGGCATAGACGATCGCGACCTTGTATTTGCGCACCAGCGCTACGAATTCCGGCACGACAAAACTGTCGTTGCGCACCTCGACCGCGTGGCGCAACGCGACGGCGTCCTGCTTTTCCGGGAGCAGTTTCAAAAAAGCTTCGAAATCGTCCGGATCGAACTTTTTCGTCGGCGCGAACTGCCACAGGATCGGCCCGAGCTTTTCGCCGAGCGCGGTCACGCCCGAGCCGAGGAAGCGCATCATCGATTCGCCGGCCTCGCCGAGCACGCGCCGGTTGGTGACGAAGCGGTTGCCTTTCAACGCATAGACGAAACCGTCCGGCGCCTCGCTTGCCCATTTGACGAAGGTCGGCTCCTTGAAGCTGGAATAATAGGTGCCGTTGACCTCGATGCTCGGCACCTGCCGAGTGGCGTAGTTCAGCTGCTTGGCCTTGGAAAGCTTGTCGGGATAGAAGGACGTATCCCACGGCTCGAACGTCCAGCCGCCCATGCCGGCGCGGATTGTTCCCGATGTGCTCATTGTCATCCTCCCAATTCAAAAGCCTGGCTGAATTCAGAAAAGTCAGCTCGTCGTGGTTCCGTCGACCGGTTTTGCCATGTCGACGAGCACCCAGCCTGGCCGATAGGGATTGGGCCGGCGACCCGTTTCTCGATAGCCGTAAGCGAAATAAAGCGCGATGTTCCGCTCCATCCTGGCGTTGGTGTAGAGCCGCACCTCGGGCAGGCGCCACAAGCGCGTCTGCTCATCCGCGTGTTTCAGCAGGGCGATGCCGAACCCTTTGCCTTGAAATCCTGGTGCGACGGCGACGGAGAAGATCATCGCGTGATCGTCATGCCGCTCCAGCGTGATCGCTCCGGCCAGTTCGTCGTCGCTGTCCAGAAGCCAGACCTCGCCACGCGCGATGCGCGGCGCATAGTCCTCGGTGACCGGGATCGGCTGTGCGCCGAACAGGGCGGTGTAAGGCGCGTAGGCGGTTTCGGTCAGCGTGACGATTGTCTGGAGATCACCAGCCCGCGCCCTTCTGATTGTCATTCAAAAGCTCTCCCAGGCGCTAACCGGTCCGATCATCACTCCGCCGCTTCGCGCTTGCCTCCGGGGCGCCGCTCCAGCAGCTCCTTGAGGAACTGACCGGTGTAGCTGCGCTTCTCGCGCACGATTGCTTCCGGTGTGCCCGACGCCACTAACTCGCCGCCGCCGTCGCCGCCTTCGGGGCCGAGGTCGAGCACCCAGTCGGCGGTCTTGATCACTTCGAGATTGTGCTCGATGACCACCACCGTGTTGCCCTGGTCGACAAGTTCATGCAGCACTTCCAACAGTTTGGCGACGTCGTGGAAATGCAGGCCGGTGGTCGGCTCGTCCAGGATGTAAAGTGTCTTGCCGGTCGCCTTGCGCGACAGTTCCTTGGCGAGCTTGATGCGCTGCGCTTCGCCACCCGACAGCGTCGTCGCCTGCTGGCCGATATGGATGTAGCCGAGGCCGACCTGCTTCAGCGTATCGAGCTTGTCGCGCACGCCGGGCACCGCGGCGAAGAAATCGACGCCTTCCTCGACGGTCATGTCGAGCACGTCGGCGATCGACTTGCCCTTGAACAGGACATCGAGCGTCTCTCTGTTGTAGCGCTTGCCGTGGCAGACATCGCAGGTGACGTAGACGTCGGGGAGGAAATGCATCTCGATCTTGATGACGCCGTCGCCCTGGCAGGCTTCGCAGCGGCCGCCCTTGACGTTGAACGAGAAGCGGCCGGGCTGATAGCCACGCGCCTTGGCCTCGGGCAGGCCGGCGAACCAGTCGCGGATCGGCGTGAAGGCGCCGGTATAGGTGGCGGGATTGCTGCGCGGGGTTCGTCCGATGGGCGACTGATCGATATCGATGACTTTGTCGAGGAATTCGAGACCCTCGATGCGGTCATGATCGGCCGGGTGCTCGCGCGAGCCCATGATGCGGCGCGAGGCGGCCTTGAACAGGGTCTCGATCAGGAAGGTCGACTTGCCGCCGCCCGACACGCCGGTGACGGCGGTGAAGGTGCCGAGCGGGATTTCGGCGGTGACGTTCTTCAGGTTGTTGCCGCG
>NZ_JAMYSA010000109.1:0-19197 GCF_040321735.1 Mesorhizobium sp. M0293 | reverse complement strand
CCCCCCCCCCCCCGCCCCCACCCCCGCGGGTGGCCGCCCCCCCCCACCGGGGGGGGGGGTGGGGCCCCCGCCGCGCCCGGAGAGGGGGCTTTCGTAGGGCGCTGGCTTAGCACGCGGCAATCGCTGGTCTGGCTACCGTAGCGCCAGTCCCCCTCTCCGTCTCGGCTTCGCCGAGCCACCTCTCCCCCACTCACGTGGGGGCGAGGAACCCGAGCTAAACCATCACCTGTGCGAGAGAATGTTGACCAGCCGGCCGAACGGATCGCGGACATAGAAGCGCCGCACGCCCCAGGGCTCGTCGGCCGGTCCGTATTCGATGGCAAAGCCGGCGGCACTCATGGCATCGAGCGCCGCATCGACATCGTCGACCTCGATCGACAGATCCGGCACGGGCGTACCGGAGCCGCCTTGCGCCATGAAGCTGACCTGCACCTGCATCTTTTCATCAGAACCGTAAGTGGCGATCCAGCCAAGATCCATCAGCACGTCGAGGTTGAGCACGTCCTGGTAGAAGCGCTTCGCCGCCGCGACATCCGATGTCGCGATGTTGGCAACGATACGCCGGACTTTCATCTGCCCGCCTTTCATGCCGTGCGCCGCAGCGCGGTGACTTCGATCTCGATCTTCATTTCGGGTCTGTTGAGTTGGCAGACGATCATCGTCGCCGCAGGCCTGATGTCGCCGAACGTCTCGCCGAGGATCGGGAAGACGATGTCCACGAAGGCCTGGTCGGTGATGTAGTAATGCGCCCGCACCACATCGGCCATCTCGAAGCCGCCGTCATGCAGCGCCTTGCCGATCGTCGCCAGGCAATTGCGCGTCTGCGCTTCCACCGTCTCCGGCATCGTCATCGTCGCATAGTCGTAGCCGGTCGTTCCGGACACGAAACACCAGTCGCCCTGCACCACCGCGCGCGAATAGCCGGCGGTCTTTTCGAACGGCGAGCCGGTGGAGATCAGTTTTCGCATGAGGGTTCCTCGCAGGTCAGTGCGGCCATTCTGCAGGCAAGATGCCGGTTCGGCCATGGGCCAACGCAGAGGGATCGGCAGTGCAAACTCGATGCCGGCGGGACAGCACCCCCCTCTGGCCTGCCGGCCATCTCCCCCGCAAGGAGGGAGATTGGCAGCTTTGACGAACCGCCATTCTTGCAACGTTGAAAGATTTGCGAAAGTCGTGGTGACGGCCGCTCTCCCCCCTTGCGGGGGAGATGCCCGGCAGGGCAGAGGGGGGTGTGAAGGATCGCGGCGTAACAATCTTTAGTTCACCACCGACAAATGCCTAATTCGCCGACCCCAGCGCCTTGTCCAGCGCCTCCTTCACATCGGCCGGCCATGTCGTCAGCGGCGGCCAGGCGTTCGGCTCGCCATTGTCGCCGCGGCGGGCGAAATAGAGTTTGTGCTTGGCCGGGTCGACCGCCATGAAGCCGTCATTGCCGCCGCAGTCATGCGGCACGCAGCCGCTGGCGTAGAAGGCGCCCGACGCTGTCTTTTCCGTGCCGCCGCCGACCAGCAGGCTGGTCGCCATGTCGGGCATGTCCTTGCCCAGCAGCTTTTCAGCTTCCTTGTAGACAGCCTCGTTGTGGAAGGCGTCGATGATGTTCTGGTACTTTTCCGGATCGATGTCCTTCCAGTCCGTGCCGGGTTCCGGCATGTAGCTCAGATTGCCTGAAATCGTCAGCCCGTCGGTCGGCGACCATTGCAAAGCCGGCTTCTGATCCCCTGGCAACAGATAGGGCACGAAATAGATGGCGTTGTCGGACACCGCCGATGGCGGCGCGCCGCAATCGTCCTGCTCGACTGTGGTGCTCTGGATGGTGCCGCCTTCCGGCTTCCAGACGATCACTGTCGCCGGCCCGCATTGGTTGCCGCCATCGCCGACATCGAACAGCGCCACCTTGACGCCGCCGACCTCGACTATTCTGTCGAAGAAGACATCATAGTTGGTGGCCAACTGCTTGCCGTCGAAGGCAAGCACCTTCTCCCCGTCTTGTTCCGGTTGGGTGATGGTCAGCTGGCCGCCCTCGAATGGCACGGGCGCTTGGCTGTCGTCATCGGAAGCGTCGGCGGCGTCCGTTCCCTGGTCGGTGGCAGGCTTTTCGGCCGCCGGTGCCGGCGCGGCGGGCGTCTGTGTCTGGGCGTGGCTCACGGCAGTCAGCAGAAGAAACGTCAGCCCGCAAGTGCCGGCAAGAAGCGAACGAGTCATGACTGTCCCTTCACTCAGTCGCAACGAACCCGGCTTGAAAGCCGCCGGGGCCTATCTCTCCCGGAGCGTGCCGCTCAGGCCCACGGGCGCTGTTCGGCGTTCTTCTTCTCGAACGAAGCGATGGCGCCGGCCTTTTCCATGGTCAGGCCGATGTCGTCGAGCCCGTTGAGCAGGCAGTGCCTCTTGAAGTCGTCGAGGTCGAACGTGACCACGCCGCCATCCGGACCGCGGATTTCCTTGGCTTCCAAGTCGACCGACACCGTGGCGTTGGAGCCGCGCGACGCGTCGTCCATCAGCTTCTCGAGATCCTCGGGGCTGACGGTGATCGGCAGGATGCCGTTCTTGAAGCAGTTGTTGTAGAAGATGTCGGCGAACGAGGTCGAGATGACGCAGCGAATGCCGAAGTCGAGCAAGGCCCACGGCGCGTGTTCACGCGACGAGCCGCAGCCGAAATTGTCGCCGGCGACTAGGATCTGCGCCTTGCGATAGGCCGGCTTGTTGAGCACGAAATCCGCGTTTTCCGAACCATCGTCATTGTAGCGCATTTCGGCGAACAGGCCGGTGCCGAGCCCGGTGCGCTTGATCGTCTTCAGATAATCCTTGGGGATGATCATGTCGGTGTCGACATTGACGATCGGCATCGGAGCGGCGACGCCGGTGAGCTTGGTGAATTTTTCCATGGCTTTTGCCCGTGTTTTCGTTGCGGGGGAATTTGCTGACGCCGGTTTACACAAAGCCGGCAGCAAATAAAAGGCAATCGTTTGTGCGCGGTGGCGCAAGCCATAATGCATATCACTCAAAGGTGGCCCCGGTTTTGGGAGAACGATATGCATAGAACTATGCGCGAAAACGGCTTCGAATTCGCCGTCCGATAGTGCAGTCTGTCGGCCATGGCAGAAAACGCACACGTCCTCTATGCACGCGAAGCCGCGCTCGACATCGCCGAATTCCGTCGCGTGCTGGTGGAATCCGGCCTTGGCGAAACGCGCCCTGTCGATGACGACGCTCGCCTGCAGACGATGCTTTCAGGCGCAAACCTGGTCCTGACCGCACGTCTCGACGTGGAGGGCAAGCCACTGATCGGCGTGGCCCGCGCGCTCACCGATTTTTCCTGGGTCTGCTACATCTCCGAGCTCGCCGTTTCCCAATCGGCGCAGGGGCTCGGCATCGGCAAGGGCCTGATGGACGAGGCGCGCCGGCAACTCGGTCCGTCCGTCGCCATCAGCCTGATCTCCATGCCCGACGCCGTCGGCTTCTACGAACGCATCGGCATGAAGCGCATGGCGGATGCATTCTGGTTCAGCCGCAAGGGCTGACTGCGGCCACTTGACTTGCAACACTCAGCGGGACAGCACCCCCCTCTGGCCTGCCGGCCATCTCCCCGCAAGGGGGGAGATTGGCAACTTCGACGCTCCGCTCATTCTTGCCACGCTGGAGATTGGCGAAAGCGGTTGAGCGCGTAATCTCCCTCCTTGCGGGGGAGATGGCCGGCAGGCCAGAGGGGGGTGGGCGGGAACTCGACAGAACCGCTTATTCTGCGACGCCCCCGCTCAAATCACATTCAATTCCCGAAACGCCCGCCCTTCTGCGACCCGGCCGTACCCAAACGCCGAGCAGTCCACCGTGCGATAACCCCCGTGCACGATCAGTTCGGCCAGCGCCTTGCCGACCGCTGGCGCCTGCTGCAGGCCGTGGCCGGAGAACCCGTTGGCGAACAGGAAATTGCCGACCTCGGAATGCGGGCCGATGACCGCGTTCTGGTCGAGTGTGTTGTAATCGTAGTGGCCGGCCCAGGCGCGCGTCGGCTTGATCGCTTCGAAAGCCGGAATGCGGGTCGCCAGCACCGGCCAGATCACCTCTTCGAACAATGGCCAGTCGACCTCGAAATCCCCGGGGGGGGCTGGGCCGTCGCCCTCTTCCGGTTCGGCACCGCCGGTGAGATAGACCGAGCCTTCCGGGCGTACATAGATGCCGGAGGGATCGACCAGCAGCGGCATGTCGGCGTATTTCTCGCGCGCCTCGAAGACGAAGACGTTGCGCTTGCGAGGCTCGACCGGCAGCACGAGACCGGCCATGGCAGCGACCTTGCCGGCGTTCGGCCCGGCGGCGTTGACGACGGTGCCGGCCTCCAGCGTCTGGCCATTGTCGAGGCTGACGCTGGTAACGCGGTTGCCGTCGCGCGCAATATCGGTGACATCGGCGGTGATGAAATCGATCTTCTTGTCGCGCAGCGCCTTGCGGAACAGCATCAGCATCGCATGCGCGTCGAACCAGCCCTCGCCGCTGCGGCCATAGGCGCCGGCAGTGATGCCCTCGGCCGACAGCCACGGGAAACGGCGCACCAGCTGCTCCGCATCCTCAAGAACGATGTCTGCGCCCTCGGCCATCTGCGCCTCGTGATTGCTCTTGAGGATCGGCAAGCCGTTCTCGCCGGCCAGGATGAGATAGCCGCCTTCGCGGAAACCGATATCGGCGTCAGCCCCGAACTCTTCCTTCAGCCGCCTGAACAGTTTTAGCGTGAACTGCGACAGGCGGATGTTTTCCGGGATCGAGAATTGCTGGCGGATCGAGGCCAAGGACAGCGTCGTTGCCGCGTGGGCAAATTGCGGATCGCGCTCGATCAAGGCGATCGAGCCGGAAAACCCTTCCTCGCGCAGATAATAGGCGACCGAGGATCCGACGATGGCCCCGCCGATGATGACGATGTCGTAGCGCACTTTTTTCTCCGATCCTTTGCCCGCGTCCTCACGCGACCGGCAAAATGATCTCGAAGCGCGTGCCGCGCTCGGAGTCAACCAGCGCGATCATACCATCATGCGCTTTCAGGAGGGCCAGAACGATGCCGAGGCCCATGCCGGTGCCGCCCGAATCGCGGCGCGTGGTGAAGAACGGCTCGAAGATGCGCGCCCGGTTGCTGGGTGAAATGCCGGCTCCGTCGTCGTTGAGCAGCACCGTCGCCTTGCCGCTGGCACTTGCGGCCGTGATTGAAACCTGCGTCGCGCCGTGCCTGGCCGAATTGTCGATGAGATTGGCCAGCACGATTGCCGCGTTCTCAGCCGATATACGCAAGCCGACCTCGCCCCCAGCCTCGACGCAAACCGTCAGCCTGTTATCGACGGGAAGCAACGCCAGCGCCGCGCCGATCGAGGTGCTTTCGCCGCTCGGCGCAAGATTTTCGGCGCGCGCGAGGTCAAGCAGGCGCCGCACCAGCAGATTGAGCCGTCCCGCATCGGTGACGATATTGTTGGAAAAGCGCCGCCGCTCCGTATCGTCCATGGCGCTACCTGAATCGCGCAGCAGCTCGGCCGCGCCTTGGATCGCCGTCAGCGGCGATTTGAGCTCGTGCGAGACATGGGTGGCAAAAGTCTGGATAGAGTCCGAGCGCGCCTGCAGCTTTTCGGCCATGTCGAGGAAGGCGGCGGACAGCTCCGCCATCTCGTATGTGCCGTGGTGGTCGAGCGGCCGCATCGCCGCGCGGTCGCCGGCGGCGATGCGCTCGGTGCGGTCGATCAGCGCATAGATCGGCCGGCTGACGGTGCGCAGGAAGACCAGGCCGATGAGCAGCGTGCCGCCGAGGATGGCGATCGCCGCCAACGTCACCTTGCCGCGCTCGCCATAGAGATGTTTGATGATGTTGTTGGGCGTCCGCGACACATAGACCACGCCAGCGACCTGGCCATCGACGGCCACCGGCAAAGCGACGAAGACACGCACCTTGGTGCCGCGGCTGACCGAATAGAGCGGTGGCGCCGGCTGGTCGGGGATGCGCAGCCTGAGCGCACTGGCGTAGCGGCCGGCGAGTGCCTCGCGCACCTCCTCGACCGCGCCAAGCGACTGGCCGATCTCGCCGCGCCCGGCGATGACGACGCCTGTGGGATCGAGCAATCGGAAACCGGCCAGCGTGGTTTTCTGGGTGGCGTCGAGGATACCGGACAGGCGCGTTCCGATCGCGGCGAAGGCGGGATCGGCTGTGCCTGGCATGGCCGCTGGCCGGGTCGGAAGCACATAATCCGAAGCGAGATCGAGTTGCGGCTCGATCGGCCTGTACAGATCCGGATTGGCGCTACGGCTCGCATTCCCACCCGCCTGCGGCATCGGTGCACCGAGTTTTTGCGGCGGGATGCCGGCATCGCGCACGTCCTGCGCATAGATGGCGGCAATGGCCGCGCCTTGCGCGATCAGCTCCGCTTCGGTCTGGCGGATCAGCTGGTTCTCGTATAGGCGGAAGAAGAACAGGCCCACCAGCGGCAAGGCCATCACCATGATCAGGATGGCGACGACGACCGTGGCGAGGCGAGGCCGCCATTTGCGGCCGATCCATTTTCGCGAAGTCGTCAGCCGCATCGGCCGAGCCGGAAGCCGACGCCATGCACGGTCTCGATGACATCCAGGCAACCCACTTCTGCCAGCTTGGCGCGGATGTTGCGGATATGGCTGTCAACGGTGCGGCCGGCGACATGGATGTTGGCGGCATAGGCACTTGCCATCACCGCATCGCGGTCGAGCACATGCTTCGGCCGCGCCAAAAACCCTTTCAGGATCGAGAATTCTATCCCCGTCAGCGACAGCGGCCTACCGTCGAAGCTAGCCTCGTGGCTGGCCGGCGCCAAAGCGAGTTTGCCCTGCGCGAACTGCCGGTCGTCGGCCGGTTCGGGCGCCGCCGGGCGGGCGCGCCGCAGGATGACGTTGACGCGGGCGACCAGTTCGCGCGGGCTGAACGGTTTTGTCACATAGTCGTCGCCGCCCATTTCGAGCCCAAGGATGCGGTCGATCTCCTCATCCCGCGCGGACAGAAACAGCACTGGCACATCGGATGTGTGCCGCAGCCGCCGGCAGACCTCCAGCCCGTCCATCTCCGGCATGCCGATGTCGAGCACGACGAGATCGGGTGCCCGCCGTCCGATCGCCTGCAGGGCGGCGGCACCGTCGGCGACCGCCTGCGTCTTCATGCCAGCCTTTTCCAGCGCGAAGCAGATCACCTCGCGGATATGCGGATCATCGTCGGCGACGAGGATATGGTGCGGCATCGATCAGCGGCCCGGCAGGTAAGGTTCGATACGGTGAGGAACCACGAACGGCCCCTTGCTGTCGAGATACCCGAGCAGCCGCCAGTCGCGAAAGCTCCAGGCCCGCCAGTTCTGCTGGAGGGTGCGATACCAGCCTTCGTCGCTGCCGCGCCGCCCCGCCAGTTCGCGAACAACTGGATGTTGACGGCAGCCGTCCGGCTCTGATGATCGAGAAAACGATCGAGGGCCGGAAATGCGCCCGGGCCGAGCGAGCGCACATACCAGGCGTCGAGGGGAATGCCCTGGCCGGTCATTTCAAAGGAACGGTCGACATTGTAATTGGCAATCAGCGCGGCGAAATTAATGAAACAGCCGGCATAAAGCGTCAGAGATAACGTCAGAAGATTGGCGGACAGCAGCCATTCGATGGATTTTCCCAGCGCGATGCGGGCGATGATCAGCGCAAGGCCGGATACCACCAGCCCCATCCAGACGAAGGCGGCGACCCGCCAGTAGGTCAGCGCATAGATGCCGATATAAAGGTCAAGCCGCAGGATCGACGAGATGACCAGCATGATGTTCTGCGCCACCCAGGCATAGACCAGCCGGCGGATGAGCGGATCGGCCGCGGTCTCGCTTCCTGGCCTGAGCGCCGCAAGGACAAAACCGGCGGCAAGCAGCGCGGTGACGATCAGCGTATAGGCGCCGCGATGCGCGTAAGACGCGTAGCTCAGCCCGTCGGGAAGAGCTGCCCCGCCCCACAGATAGGTGGCGTCGAGCCCGGTCTGCAGCGCAAACAGCAAGTTGAAGACAATAAGCGCGCGAAGGATGGCTGCCTTGCCGAACAGGATGTCCTCGATGGTGGTGACGGTTTTCTCGGCTTGAGCGTTGACCGCCGCCGCGCGCGGGATGCGGCGAACCAGGCGCGGCACCCGTGGCCGCAGAAAAGCCCAGACGCCGACGAGCACGAACAGCCAGAAGGCACTCCGCGTGAACTGGATGAGATCGAGCAGTTTCAAAAGGTCGATCAGCGATAGCCAGTAGTCGATGACCGGGTTGGCGGCGCCGAACAGCGCCAGGAAGACCGCGCCCAGCGTCAGTGGCATCCCCCAGACGGCGATCGCCGCCAGGCGGACGCGGCGCCGGCCGAACCGCCGCGCTGTCTTGCGCCAGCGGATGAAGTCGTTGGCGAAACGGAACGGCGCCGCCAGCAGGAACAGTGCGACCTAGCCGGCAATGCGGGCGATGCGGTGACGCAGCCGCCCGCTCAGCGAAAGCGCGAAAACGATCAAGGTCGCCAGCGCGATCGACACTGAGAGGGCGCTGACATTCTCGGCCAGCGGCAGCAGCGCGACAAGCAAGGCGATGGGCTTGAGCCAGATCCTGCCGTCGCTGAAGGCCGCTGGGTGCACGGCGACGATCGCGGCGGCAATCAGGAGGGCGAACAGGAAAACCGTGATACCGGCGGGTTGGCCGTAGAACAGAAAATCCGCCAATGCGACCAGCAGGATGGCGACACCGAAGCGGCTGCAATAGCGCGGCGCGGCGGCGAACAGCGATGTCATGATCTGGTTTTCCTGACGGCTTCCAGCCGGATTGCCGGCGGGCTCTTGCGGGCGAAGGGGATGAGGATCGCTGAAGGGTTCGCGCGCGGCGGATCGGCCAGCCACCAGCCCTCGCAGCGCAGTCGGTAAGGCACGGACCAATAGGGTTTTGCTCGCTTTTGCATGCCGCCTGTCTCGCAGGACGGCGGGGAGACGGTGCGGCGGATGCGAGGAGGTTTTCCGCAAGCGTGTGCAGTTTTCGTGCAGGGCCAAAGCTGCCAATCTCCCCCCTTGTGGGGGAGATGCCCGGCAGGGCAGAGGGGGGCGTGAAGGAACGCCAACCTCGGTCACTGAGCGACCGCTGAGAGCGGCCTGAGGGCACATTACAATCAATGAGAGGTCGGCAGGACAGCGCCCCCCTCTGTCTTGCCGGACATCTCCCCCACGAGGGGGGAGATCGAGCCTTCATCCGCGTGCTTGCCTCGACCAACCACACGCGGCATAGATTTGAGATGACCGAAACCTATCGCCCGCGCCGCTCGGTGCTCTACGTCCCGGCCTCCAACGACAAGGCGCTAGCCAAGATCGCGCAGCTTCCCTGCGACGCAATCATCATCGACCTCGAAGACGCCGTCGCACCGGCCGACAAGATTGCCGCCCGCGAAAAACTGGCGGGCATTTTGGCCAAACGTCCGGTTGCCAACGATATTGGCCGCCGCTGCGAGATGATCGTGCGCGTCAACGCGCTGTCCAGCGAATGGGGCGCCGACGATCTGCTTGCCATGGCCAAATGCGAGCCTGACGGCCTCCTGCTGCCCAAGGTCGACAGGCCGCGCGACATTCTGGAAGTGGGCGACGTGCTCGACGACAATTTTGCTCCCGATGCGGTGAAACTATGGGCGATGATCGAGACGCCCAAGGCCATGCTCAACATCGGCGCCATTGCCGAGCTTGGCCGCGATCCGGCCTCGCGGCTTGACTGTTTCGTTGCCGGAACGAATGATCTGGTCAAGGAGACCGGCGTGCTGGTCACACCTGACCGGCGCTATCTCGTGCCCTGGCTGATGCAGATGCTGCTGGCCGCGCGCGCCGGCGGCCTCGACATGCTCGACGGCGTCTCCAACGATTTCCGCGATCTCGACGTCTTTGCCCGCGAATGCGCGGAAGCCGCCGCCAGGGGGTTCGACGGCAAAACGCTTATCCACCCTGCCCAGATCGAAGCCGCCAATCGAGCCTTTGCACCGTCGCCCGAGGCGGTGGCCGAGGCGCGCTCGGTGAAAGAAGCCTTCGCGCTTTCCGAAAATGCCGGCAAAGGGGTGATTGCGCTGAACGGAAGAATGATCGAGCGGCTGCACCTGGCGCAGGCCGAAAAATTGCTGGCGAAGGCAGCCGCCATCGGCGCATGATATCAGCCCTGTGCTTGCAGGCTACTCACGACAGGAACCAACCCGATGAAACTCTACCGCTTTCTGACCGGCCCGGACGACGCCAGCTTTTGCCACAAGGTGACGGCGGCGCTGAACAAGGGCTGGCACCTGTTCGGCTCGCCGACCTATGCCTTCGACAAGAAGGCCAAGACCATGTGCTGCGGCCAGGCCGTCGTGAAAGATATCGACGGGCAGGAATACGGGCCGGACACCAAGCTCAGCGACTGGTAGCCGGCGCTCGCATCCACAGCCACCCGGCCAGCCAGGCGATCGCTGCCGCAAGCGTCACCAAGCCCAGGTCAAGAGCCAATTCCGGCACGAACGCCCGGAGCGCGATAGGCGCCGCGCCAATGAAATAGAGAGCGAGTGGAATGCGCGGCACACCTCTTGCAACGACAAGAGAGATTACAAACGCCAGCGTCCCAACCAGAAAAAGAACTGAACTGAGGACCAGAGCCAGTCCGAGAGGACCGGCGCGCAGCTCGATGATGGTCGTCAACGGAAGCTTCGAAAATACGAGATTGATCACCACTTCCACACCGACCAAACTTGCCAATGCAACGAAGTTGATGACAAACCCGATCGTGCCGAACAGGCCCGCGCGCCGGCCAAACGCAAGAAACAGGCCTACGACAAGACCAAGCGCCAATATCTCGGCGATTGGCGCAAGAAGTTGCGTCAGATCGGTGGTCGCGATGAGCGCGCTGCGTTTGGCCGCGTTGACAAGAAGAATAAGCGCGCTCCCCACCCCGGCGACGGCGGCAAGCCGATAAAGCGTAGCGCTGGGCACAGCCGCGCTCGACTGGACAGCCGTGGAATTCTCCTTGTGCTGAGGTTCTTCAGCTGAACCGTGAAGCGAAATGAGCGATTGCGGACGGCAGGGTTCGGCGGTTGTGGCGAGCATGTTCGTCTCCTCATCTGGAAAAACGGCAGCCGCGAAGACCGCAGGCCTGTTCCGATCCCATTCGTAATCACCGCTTACATTCTCCTGCCGGGGTTGTAAACGGTGATTACATAAATTGCGGAATCATGCTATGGACGCGTGAAGCAGTTCTACGGAACAAAGGGAAAGAGATGGCAGAAGCCAAGACGCCTCGCCGCACCAGCTACCACCATGGCAATTTGCGGGACACGTTGATCGATGCTGCAATTCGACTTGTCGAGGAAGGCGGCCCCGACAATGTGAGCGTGCGTGAAGCCGCAAAGCGGGCCGGCGTTTCCCCCGGCGCGCCTTTCCGGCATTTTCAATCGAAAACGGCGCTACTGACCGCGGTCGCCGAACAGGCCATGAGCCGGCTGACAGAGGCCGTCGCCAATGCACTTTCAGAAGTCGACAGCGCGGATCCCATCGTGGCCTTCGAAGCAATCGGACAAGGCTATCTGGAATGGGCGATTGCCAATCCCACGCATTTCCAGGTCATTAGTTCCCGAACGCTGATTGATTTCGACGCCTCGGACAGTCTTCGGGGTCAGAATGAAGCCATTCGCCGAAAAATGATCGACCTGCTGACCCAGGCGCAACAACAGGGTCGGTTGGCCGCGAATAATACGGACTTCGATCATCTGGTTCTTGCCGCTCGTGCATTTGTCTATGGCTTGGCACGAATGGTGGTCGATGGTCATTTTGCGCAGTGGCATCCGTCCGAGCCGCCATCGCTCGCCCTGCGCAAGGCGCTGCATCTTTTCATCAGCCGGATGACCAACCTGTCTGAAGCGAAACCTCAGAGGCCCTTGCCGCCGCTGAGTTCTGGACCGACTCGATAGGAATGGACAATGACGTCCTTTTCGTTGATGCGGTGGCCAACCAATGGGCGGGGTGGAACATGCCTACCTGCGGCAAGTGGCTCAATGCTCGCTGACTATAGCACTGCAAACCCCACCACTGATCAGGCAGCCTCGGCGATATCAAGACGCACTGTAAGTCCGGCCTGTGCGGCAAGGTTGATCAACGTGTCCAGACTGAAATTCGCGATCCTGCCCCGCAGGAGGTCGCTAAGGCGTGGCCGGGTGATTCCGAGCCGGTTGGCTGCTTCGGCCTGGGTAACGTTCCAGCTCCGCACCCGCTGTTCAATCGCGATCAGCAAGTTGGAGCGCATAGTCATATTGGCGGCCTCGGCCGGAGTATCTTCCAGCGCGTCCCACACGTTTTCAAAGCTCTGACGTTCCATCGTCACGCCTCCCTTCGTCATCCTAGGGCGTAGCAGTCGCAAAGCGACTGCGGAGACCCTAGGATCCATGCCGTTACCTCCGCCGAGGGGCATAGCGGATCAGGATTCTCGCCGAACCGGATGGTAAGCTTTCAGTCCTGCACCGACGGAGCACTGTACCAACATCACGGCATGGATCCTAGGGTCTGCGCTGCGTCGCTCCGCTCCTTGCTCCGCCCTAGGATGACGAAGGTGTGGGGCTACTCCGCCGCCTCTTCGATCTTCTCCATATCATCGTCCGACAGGCCAAAATGGTGGCCGATCTCGTGGATCAGCACGTGGGTGACGATGTCGCCCAGCGTTTCCTCGTTCTCGGACCAGTAGTCGAGGATGGCGCGGCGGTAGAGCGTGATGCGGTTCGGGCCTTCGCCGGTCTGCGGATTCCAGCGCTCGGCGATGCCGCGTCCTTCGAACAGGCCGAGCAGGTCGAAGGGCGTTTCCAGCGACAGATCGTCCATGATCTCGTCGGTCGGGAACTCGGCGATCTGGATGACGATCTCGCCGGTCAGCTTGCGAAAATCCTCCGGCAGATGGGCATAGGCCTCCAGCGCCAGGAACTCCATTTCGTCCATCGAGGGCGAGAGTTCGTCGTGCCAGGTGCGGGTCTTGTAGATGCGAGCCATGCTTTGTCCTTTGATCCCGGGCATATAGGCTTTCGCGCAGGACTCGGCAAATGACTGGCGGCCGCACGCCTCGGACAAACCCACACGACAGGAATAAATTCCCCATGACTCAGCTTGACTCTTGGGAGGCTCTCTGGAATCTATAAGAACATAACAGGAACAATTGTGAGTGGAAGCTGACCGTCATGGCGATGACCGCCGTGGCGCGGGAAACTGTTTTTGCCCTGCGCCGCCAGATCGCGAAAATCGAGGGAACGCTGCCGGAGCGCCTGCAGGCGCCGGCCGCAGCGACCCCTGATGCTGACGCCAGCACGGGTGTCACGCCCAATACCGATCTCACAATCGTCCGCCGTGGCGTTGCCGCGGCTTTGCCGGATGCGTACCTGCCCATCGGCGTCGGGCGGCTCGATGCCGCTTTGAGCGGCGGCCTGCCGAAGGCAGCCTTGAGCGAAATCCATGGCACGCAAACCCGCGATGCCGGGGCTGTCGCCGGCTTCGCTCTGTCGCTCACCAGCCTGATCCTCAAGCGGACGCCAGAGCTGCCGGTGCTGTGGATCGGCACCACGGAAATCTTCCGCGAAGCCGGCTTTCCCTACGCCAGGGGGCTTCATGCCTCGTTCGGCATCCAGCCGGAACAATTGCTGTTTTCCGAGGCGCCCCGACTTGTCGATGCGCTGTGGGTCGCCGAGGAGGCTGCCCGGATGACGGCACTCGCCGCCGTCATCTTGGAAATTCGCGGCAATCCGCGGCGGCTGGACCTGACCGCGACGCGCCGGCTGCATGCGCGGGCTCAAGGTGCAGGCCGGCCGGTGTTCCTGCTGCGGCAGGCGGCCGAGCCCGAGCCGACGGCGGCCCCCGTCCGGCTCATCGTCTCGTCGGCGCCGGCGGTACCGCGCGACACCATCGCCGGGCCGCTCGCCGGCTCGATCGGCCACCCGGCCTTCACCCTCACCATCGGCAAGAGCCGCACGGCCTTGCCTGGACAATTCACACTGGAGTGGAACCCCGATGAACGCGCATTCGACGAAAGAACGAGCGACGAAGGAAGGGGCGAGGAAAGAGAGCGGGCAAAGAATCCTGTCCCTGTGGTTTCCCTATCTGGCCGTGGAAAGGATCCTGCGGCAGCGTCTGGGGCGGTCCTGGCGTTCCCGGCCGTCGGATCACCTGCCGCCATCTCACCCACCGCTCGTGATCAGCCATCGCGACCGCAACGCGCAGCGCATCTCGGCCCTCGACGAGCGGGCTGAAGCATTGCACCTGAAGCGCGACATGGGCATTGCCGATGCGCGCGCCATGCATCCGTCGATCGACATCGTCGAGGCCGATCCGGAGGCCGACCGGCGTCTGCTCGAAGGTCTTGCCGACTGGTGCGACCGCTACACACCGCTGGTGGCGCTGGACGGGGCAGACGGCCTGTTTCTCGACGTCACCGGCTGCACCCACCTGTTCGGCGGCGAACGCGCCATGCTCGACGACATCCTGTCGCGCTTTTTCCATCAGGGTTTCGACGTCCGCGCCGGGCTTGCCGCGACACCGGGAGCAACCTGGGCAGCGGCACGGTTTGCCGGTGACCGCATCGTCGATGGCGGCGAGGAGGAAGCGCTGCTGGCACCCCTGCCGCTGGCCGCACTGCGCATCGAGCCGGCAACCCGCGCCAGCCTGGAAAGCGTCGGCCTGCGCACGGCGGGCGCCGTCATGGCGGCACCGCGCGCGCCGCTCGCCCGCCGCTTCGGCGCCCTGCTGCTCCTGCGCCTCGACCAGGCGCTTGGCCGCCTCGACGAGGCGGTGTCGCCGCGCCTTCCCGTCGCGCCGCTTTCGGTCGAACGCCATCTGGCCGAGCCCGTCACCTTGACCGACGACATCGAACGGCTGGTTGGCATGCTGGCGGCGACCTTGAAGACCGATCTCGAGCGTCGCGGCGAGGGCGCCAGGACACTGGCGCTGCTGCTCTTCCGGGTCGATGGCGCCGTTAGCCGCATCGCTCTCGGCACCTCGCGGCCGCTGCGCGAACCCCGACTGATCCAGAAATTGTTCCATGAGCGACTGGCTGCGCTCGAACAGGATATCGATGCCGGCTACGGCTTCGATCTGGTGCGGCTCTCGGTGCTGACATCAGCCGCTTTCGACATGCAGCAGGCCGATCTTGCCGGCGAGGTGATAGACGACGGCGCCGATATCGCGCTGTTCGCCGACCGCATCCGTGCCCGGCTCGGCGAAAGCGCGGTCCTGCAACCGGTTGCCGTCGAGAGCCATCTGCCGGAGCGCGCCGTCGCCACGATCCCCTTCACTGAAGCCCCGCGCCGGACCACGCCGCCGAAAAGGCCGGACAGGCTGCAAGCGCCGATGACTATCTTTCCGCCGGAACGGCCGATCCGGCTGTTCCGCTCGCCCGAACCCATCGACGTGCCGGCCACCGAAATGCCGGAAGGACCGCCGCTGAACTTCCGCTGGCGCCGCGCACTCTACCGGGTGACGCGGGCCGAGGGGCCGGAACGCATCGCGGCGGAATGGTGGCGCGAGGCGCCGAGCGACGAGGCGGCATCGACGCGCGACTATTTCCGTATCGAGGATGCCGACGGACGCCGCTACTGGCTCTATAGGCAAGGCCTTTACGGCGGCGCCTCGCAGGTGCCGCCGCGCTGGTTCCTGCATGGTGTCTTCGCATGAACGCGCTGACCGTCATCCCCTATGCCGAGTTCGGCATCCAGTCGAATTTCTCCTTCCTGCGCGGCGCCTCCAAGCCGGAGGAGCTGGTGGTCGCCGCCAAGCTTCTCGGCTTCTCCGCGATCGGGCTTGCCGACCGCAACACGGTGGCCGGCGTGGTGCGTGCCTGGCAGCAGGCCAAGGTGGAAAAGCTTTCCTACCATCCCGGCTGCCGGCTGGTTTTCGGCGACGGTACGCCGGACATTCTCGCCTATCCCAGGGATCGCAAGGGCTGGGGGCATCTGTGCCGCATGCTGACCCAGGCCAATCTGCGCGAGGAGAACGAAAAAGGCGCCACCCTTCTCCAGCGCGACGACCTGCTCGAATGGGGCGACCTCCTGTCGCTGGCGGCCCTGCCCGATCTGTCGGCGGGGGCGCAAAACAGTCTCGCCTTGCTTCGAGACCTCAAGCATCGTTTCGGTCGGAACCTGCGGCTTGGCGTTTCGCCTGACTATGCCGGCAATGACCGTTTCCGGATCGAGCAGGTGGCGGCGTTTGCCGAGAGTGCCGGCATCCCGCTGATGGCGACCAACGACGTTCTCTACCACACGGCCGAACGGCGCCCGCTGCAGGACGTGCTGACCGCGATCCGCCTCAACACACCCGTCGCCGAGGTCGGGCTGCAACTGGCCGCCAATGCCGAGCGCCATCTGAAGCCGCCAATGGAGATGGCGCGCCTGTTCCGCAGGCATCCGCAGGCGCTGGCCGAGACCTTGCGGTTTGCGCAGGAGCTGACTTTTTCGTTGAGCGACCTCCAGTACAATTACCCCGACGAGCCGACGGAATCGGGTCTCGGGCCGCAGGCCGAGCTGGAAAGGCTGGCGCGAGAGGGGGCTGCCGAGCGTTATCCCGCAGGTGTGCCCGCTTCGGTGACCAAGCGCATCGCGGAAGAGCTCGCTCTGATCGAGCGCCTCAACTACGCCCGCTATTTCCTGACCGTCTACGACATCGTCAAGTTTGCCCGCAGCCAGGACATTCTCTGCCAGGGGCGCGGCTCGGCCGCCAATTCGATCGTCTGCTTCTGCATCGGCATCACCGAAGTCGGGCCGGACAGGATCGACACGCTTTTCGAGCGCTTCATCTCCGAGGAGAGGAACGAGCCGCCGGATATCGATGTCGATTTCGAGCATGAGCGACGCGAAGAGGTGATGCAGTACATCTATACGAAGTACAGCACCAAGCGCACCGCACTGGCCGCCGCCGTCATCAGCTACCGCGGCCGTTCGGCGCTGCGCGAAGTCTCCAAGGCAATGGGCCTGTCGGAGGATGTCAGGGGGTCATTGTCCGGTTCGATCTGGGGCTGGTCGACCTCGGAACTCGGCGAGAAGGAAGCTCGCGCCGGCGGCCTCGACCGCACCGATCCGGTGTCGCAGCATGTATTGGAACGCGCCAACGAGATCATGGGTTTTCCCCGCCACCTGTCGCAGCATGTCGGCGGCTTCGTCATCACCAGGGACCGGCTCGACGAGATCGTGCCCATCGTCAAGACGGCGATGGACGAGCGCAAGATGGTCGAATGGGACAAGGACGATCTCGACGCGGTGAAGATCCTGAAAGTGGACGTGCTGGCGCTTGGCATGCTGACCTGCCTGAAACGCGCCTTCACCTTGCTGGAGGAGCACTATCCCAATGCACGGGATAAATATGGCCGGCCCTATGTGCTGGCCACGTTGCCGCCCGAGGATAGAAATGTCTACGACATGATCTGCCGCGCCGACACGCTCGGCGTCTTCCAGATTGAATCCCGCGCCCAGATGTCGATGCTGCCGCGTCTCCGGCCACGCGAATTCTACGACCTCGTCATCGAGGTGGCGATCGTCCGGCCGGGCCCGATCCAGGGCGACATGGTCCACCCCTATCTGCGCCGTCGACAGGGCAAGGAGAAGGCCGAGTATCAGAAGGCGGAATTGAAGGAGATTCTCGGCAAGACGCTGGGCGTACCGCTGTTCCAGGAACAGGCGATGAAAATCGCCATCGTCGCCGGCGGTTTCCGGCCGGGCGAGGCCGATGAACTGCGCCGCGCCATGGCCACCTTCAAACGCACCGGCACGATCGGCAATTATCGCCGGCGTATGATCGACGGCATGGTTGGCAAGGGATACACCAAGGACTTCGCCGAGCGCTGCTTCAAGCAGATCGAGGGCTTTGGCGAATACGGCTTTCCCGAAAGCCACGCCGCCTCCTTCGCGCTGCTGGTCTATGCCTCCTGCTGGTTCAAGACCTTCTATCCCGACGTGTTCTGCGCCGCGATCCTGAATTCGCAGCCGATGGGATTTTACCAGCCGGCCCAGCTGGTGCGCGACGCGCGCGACCATGGCGTCGACATTCGCGACGTCGACGTCAATTTCTCGGTCTGGGACTGCACGCTGGAGAAAGCGCCTTTCGATCCGGCCCGCATCCTCGCGCGCCATGCCGAGATGCGCGGCGTCATCGAGACGGATCATGCACTGCGGCTCGGCTTCAGGCAGATCAAGGGCCTGTCCAAGGAGCGCATGGATCTGTTCGTCGACCGGCGCGGCGACGGCTATATGTCCGTCAGGGACGTCTGGCTGCGCTCCGGTCTCGATGTCGACGAGATCGAGAGGCTGGCGCAAGCCGATGCCTTCCGTTCGCTTGGTCTTGATCGTCGCGAAGCCTTGTGGGCGGTGCGCGCGCTCGACGGCAAGAGCGCCGCCGAAAGGCTGCCGCTGTTCGACCAACCGGCGCTCCGCCTGCGCGAGCTGGAGCCCGAGACGAAGCTACCGAAAATGCCGCTCGGCGAGCATGTCATCCACGACTACCGCTCGCTCGGCCTGTCGCTGAAGGCGCATCCGGTCGCCTTCCTGCGCGAGCGGCTCGACCGCGCCGGCGTCACGCCCAATGCGAACCTTCCCAACGTGCGCGACGGCAGACGGGTCTCCGTCGCCGGGCTTGTGCTGGTACGGCAGCGCCCCGGCAAGGGCAACGCGATCTTCCTGACGCTGGAAGACGACAAGGCGGTGGCCAACGTCATTTTCTGGCAAAGAACCTTCGACCGTTACCGGCCGATCGTCATGGGCGCTCGGTTCGTTCGGGTCACCGGGAAATTGCAGTCGGAATCGGGTGTGGTCCACATCGTTGCAGAAAAGGTCGAGGACCTGACGCCTTGGCTGACCGTGCTTCTGGAGAAAGTCAGCGAGGCTGGATCGGCGGTCGCCGCTCCTCAGGAACGCACTGCCAAAAGTCCGGATCGCGACAGTCGATCCACAATCCGGAGCGCACCGATCCGACAGGATCTCGCGGCATTATCGGGAGAGGCGGAACAAGTCATGCCCAAGGGGCGCAATTTTCAGTAGTGGCAAAAAACTTCGATGTCAGCGGGACAGCACCCCCCTCTGGCCTGCCGGCCATCTCCCCCGCAAGGGGGGAGATTGGCAGTTCGTGCGTGCCGCCAGCCTTCAGACGTTGGAGATTGGTGAAGGCCGATGCGACATCCAATCTCCCCCCTTGCGGGGGAGATTGGATGT
>NZ_JAMYSA010000108.1:0-19655 GCF_040321735.1 Mesorhizobium sp. M0293 | reverse complement strand
GGACGCGGAAAGCTCGACCTCCTGCAAGCCAGGCTGATCGGTGCCGTATGATCCCGAACTTCATCAAGAGTGCGTCAGACCCCTTATTCCACGCCGAAACACAGCCTTGCATCATCCGCTCCCGTTTTCGCAGCGATACGTGCGAATTCTCGGCGCGGTTATTCAAGCCTTTGTGCGAGCGGTGTTCGACATTCGGCATGACCTGACGCCTGGCGGCAGCGTAAGAACGCAACTTGTCGGTGATCATACGCTTTGGAGTGCCGCCCTGCTTCTTCAACCGGGTCAGCAAGCCCTTGGCTCCTTGGTATTGCGCCGGGCTTGCACGATTTCGTCGAGCACATACCCGTCCTGGTCAACGGCACGCCACAGCCAGTGTTTCTTGCCCGCCATGGTGATCACCACCTCATCAAGGTGCCAGATATCGTCGCGGCTTGGCTGCTTGCGGCGCAACCGGTGGGCGTAATCGGGCCCAAACTTCTTTCCCCAACGTCGGATTGTCATCATAGAAAACGACGATCCCGCGTTCCAGCAACATTTCCTCGACATGACGAAGACTAAGCGGAAACCGGAAGTACAGCCAGACCGCATGGGCGATGATCTGCGGCGGGTAACGATGGCGCTTGTAGCGGACAGCGGGCCTATTCATAGGGCTGCGTCTATGCTGAAAATCCTGATGCTTCGTTTATGTGACATCGCCATCACGGCGCACTCATAGCCAAGCGCTTCGATCTCCCGCTTCAGACCGTATCCGGTAGGTCCAGCCTCATAGCAAAATCTCAATCGTACACCCGGGCGTCCGAGCTTGCGGACGAGGCGGCGTACTGACGCACTATCGGAGGATATCTCTCCGACATATCGAACCTCGCCGGTACGCCCGCTCTCGGCGAGAGCAACAGCATGCCGATCCTTCGAAACATCCAATCCTACGAAAACTTCGCTATATTCTTCCATGGTTCGTCCTCCTGGCATGAGGATAGGCTCGACGAGCAACCCTCGTTTCAACACTGCCAGTGTAGGGCGAACCACCTCACAGCCGGCAACCAGCAAGGACATAAGGTCTTACGCTGGATGCGCGTCGGGCTCTACTCAGGAAAGAATCACCTGCTAGGTCGCCCCTCCCGCGTTCCCGCCAATCGGGCTGTCACGCCTTCTCAGCAGCGCGATGGCAAGGAAGGCGATGACGCCACTCGCGGCAGCGATGACCAGGATCCAGAGCGAATTGGCCACGGACGTCCGCGCCATCAGGAAGGCTAGCGCCAACGGTGCGAATGACGAGGTGAACTGGCGGGCAGCGCTCGCCCATCCGAGCCGCGCGCCATAGGCTCGGTTCCTCGCGAGAGATAGACCAACACTACCTCTCGTAAGTCGCACTTGACCCCACCGTCTAGGCGGCCTTCAGGGCATTCTTCGGTCTCGCCCATGTCGGTATCCAATCGCCATGCGCGGCGAGCAAGTCATTGACGAGGTGCCAGATCTGGTCGAGGTCAAGCTCCGCGGCCGTATGCGGGTCCATCATCGCGGCATGATAGAGATGCTCGCGGTTCTCCGTCATCATCGCTGCGACCGTCAGTTCCTGCACGTTGATGTTGGTGCGGATAAGGGCCGTCAGCTGTGGCGGCAGCTTGCCGATATAGGTCGGCTGGATGCCGTTTTCATCGACGAGGCAGGGCACTTCGGCGGCGCAATTATCCGGGAGCGAAGTAATGCAGCCATTGTTGCGCAGGTTGCCGTAGATGACTGACGGCTCGCCGGTCCAGATGGAGTTGATGATCGAGGAGGCATATTCCTTCGAAGACTTGACTTCGATCTTCTCGGCTGAACGGTAGGCGGCGGCCTGTCCCTTCCATTTCTCGACCTGTTCGATGCAGCGCTTGGGATATTCGTCGAGCGGAATGCCGAATTTCTCGATCAGGTCCTCGCGGCCCTCCTTGATGAAATAGGGCGTATACTCGGCGAAATGCTCCGAGCTCTCGGTGACGAAATAACCGACTCGCGTCAGCATCTCGTAGCGCACCTTGTTGGGGCAGCGCTCGTTGTACTGGGTCGAGCGCCTAGGCAGCCGGCCTTCGCGGTAGCCGCGGATCAGGTCTGGATAAAGGTCGCGGTAGCCGCCGTCTTTCTGCCGCTGCTCGAACTTGAGGAAGAAAGCCATGTGGTTGATGCCGGCGGCACGGTAGCGAATTTCATCGAGCGGAATATCGAGGTCGCGCGCCAGTTCGTGTGCCGTGCCCTGCACGGAATGACAGAGGCCGACCTGCTTGATCCGCGGATATTTCGCCGCGATCGCCCAAGTGTTGATGGCCATCGGGTTGACGTATTGCAGCATGATGGCGTCCGGGCAGACCGCGAGCATGTCTTCGCAGATCGACCACAGATGCGGCACGGTGCGCAGGCCGCGCATGATGCCGCCTACGCCTAGAGTATCCGCGATCGTCTGACGCAGACCGTACTTCTTCGGGACTTCGAAATCGGTCACCGTGCACGGCTCATAGCCGCCGATCTGGAAGGCGACGACGACGAAATCCGCGCCTTCCAACGCCTTCTTTTGGTCGGAATAGGTCTCGACCTTGGCGGGAGAATCGAGCGTCTTCGCCAGTTTGCCGGCGACGGTCTTGCTCTCCTCCAGCCGCTCAGGGCTAATATCCATCAACGCGATCGTCGCACCGGATAGCGCCGGCCGCTGCAACACATCGCCGATGATATTTTTCATGAACACCGTCGAGCCGGCGCCGATGAACGTGATCTTGGGTTGCCTGGACATGTCGGTATGCCTTTGCTTGGGAGTGGATGTGAGCCTACGCGGCGACTTGGAAAGCGGCGCGAACCAGCTGTTCGGTGTAGGCGGTTTTGGGATGGGAGAGGACCTGGGCGACCAGGCCCTCCTCCACAATATCGCCGTGCTGCATGACCACGACGCGGTGGCAGAGTGCGCGGACGACCTTGAGATCGTGCGAAATGAACAGGTAGCTCAGGCCGCGCTCGTCCTGCAGGCTGCGCAAAAGGTCGATGATTTGCGCCTGAACGGAGAGGTCGAGCGCCGAGGTCGGCTCGTCAAGCAGAATGAATTCAGGCTCGACCGCAATGGCCCGGGCGATCGCGATGCGCTGGCGCTGGCCGCCGGAGAATTCGTGCGGGAACCGCGATAGTATGTTTGACGACAGCCCGGCGCTGGCAAGCGCATCGCGGACCCTTTCGAGGCGTTCCGGTTTGGTCGCGCCAAGTTTGTTGATGATAAGGCCCTCCTCGATGATCTGGCCGACGGACATGCGCGGGTTAAGCGACGAGAAAGGGTCTTGGAACACGACCTGCATGCGCGAGCGCAGCGGTCGCATCTCCTCACGCGAATTCGCCTGAATAGGCTTGCCTTCGAAGAAAATCTGCCCGGCATTGATGTCAATCAGCCGGATGAGCGCTTGACCGAACGTTGTCTTTCCCGACCCTGACTCGCCCACCAGCCCAAGGGTTTCGTGCCGGCGCAGATTGATGCTCAGATTGTTGACGGCGTGTAGCTGCGTATATTCCGGATTGAAGAAGCCGCCCTTCTTTAGCGTATAGGTCACGCGCACATCCTTGCCTTCGAGCATCACTGGTGAATCCTTGGGCAGCGGGTTGGCGTTGCCGCGTGGTTCTGAACCCAGCAGCTTCCTGGTGTAGGGGTGCACCGGATTCCTGAACAACGCCTCTGTCGTGTTGTGCTCGTTCACCTCGCCCTGGCTCATCACATAGACGTAGTCCGAGAACTGGCGCACAACGGTCAGGTCATGGGTGATCAAGATCACCGCCATGCCTATCTCGCGTTGGAGATTGCGGATCAGATTCAGGATCTGCGCCTGGACGGTGACGTCGAGCGCCGTCGTCGGTTCATCCGCAATCAGCACATCCGGCTTGTTGGCCAGCGCCATCGCGATCATCACGCGCTGGCGCTGACCGCCCGAGAGCTGATGGGGATATTGGTTGAGGCGCGCCTCCGGATCGGGAATCTGGACTTGCCTAAGCAGGTCGAGCGCCTGCGCCATCGCCTCCCTGCGGCCCACGCGGCGGTGCGCACGGATCGCTTCGGCGATCTGGCTGCCGATCGTGTAGACAGGATTGAGCGAACTCATTGGCTCCTGGAAAATCATCGAGATGCGGTCGCCGCGCAATGCCCGCCGTCGCCTGTCGCTGAACTTGAGCACGTTCTTGCCGTCATACTCGATGCTGGCGCGGCCGCTTACCGTCGCGCGCTTCGATAGCAGGCCCATGATGGTGCGTGCCGTCACCGACTTGCCCGAACCGGACTCGCCGACAATCGCCACCGTCTCGCCGCGATAGAGCTGGAACGAGATGTCCTTTACCGCCAGGATTTTGCCGCGCTCGACGGTGAACTCGACGCCGACATGACGGGCATTGATGATCGGCTTGTCCTTCTTGGCGGCGAGGTCGCGCCGTTCCTCGGGAGCCGTGATCTGGACAACTTCCAAAGCCATGGGTACCTCCTCAATACGGATCGACAGCGTCGCGCAGACCGTCGCCCAGCGCATTGAACGCAAAGACGGTGATCAGCACGAAGGCCACCGGGGAAAGGATCCACGGGTAGGAGCCGATCACCGAATAGGTCGCGGTGTCCTGCAGCATCAGGCCCCAGGAGATCAGCGGCGGCTTCACGGCGAAGCCGAGGAAGCCCAGGAAAGATTCCAGCAAAACTACCGAGGGGATGGCCATCGTGATCCCCACGATTACATGGCTCATCACATTCGGCAGGATGTGCTGGAAGATGATGCGGCGGTCAGTGGCGCCCATTGCAATGGCAGCGCGCACATAGTCGATGCGGGCCAGCGCCAGCGTCTTGCCACGCACCTCACGGGCAAGCTGCGCCCAGCCAAGCGCCGACATCACAACAATGACGAAGGCGAGGAAGACATTGGTCGGCGCGGTCACCGGGATCAGCGACGTCAGTGCGAGATAGAGCGGCAGTTGCGGGAACGCCAGAACGAGATCGACGAACCATTGCACCCATCGGTCGAAACGGCCGCCGAAATAGCCGGATGCCATGCCGACCGTCGTGCCAACCATCGTTACGATAGCCACCACGGTCAGCGCGATCATCAGCGAAATACGCGAGCCATAAAAGATGCGCGACAACACATCGCGGCCGAACTTGTCGGTGCCGAGCAGGTGAACGGCGCTGCCGTCGGTGGCGCCGAAGAAATGCCGCTGCGCCGGGATCAGGCCGAAAAGCCTGTACTCGAACCCCTTGACGAAAAAGCCGAGCGTCTGCGGGTTTTCGTAGTCGGGACCGACGATCGGCTGGAACGTGACCGGGTCGAGTTCATCCGTTTCGCTGATCTGGTAGGTGCGCGGCGGAAAGACGAAATTCCCGTCCCGGTCTGTCATGCTGATGGTCTGCGGCGGCGCAAAAGCGACGTCCGTCGCCTTCGGGTTGACTGGCGACAGGAAGTCGGCGAAGACGGCCATCAGCAGCAGCGCGCTGACGAGGATCAGCCCCAGCATTCCGGTCCAGGAGCGCTTCAAGCGTCGCCATACCAGCGCGATGTAGCTTTCGCTGTGCTCATGCGGCGCGGGCGCGGCGGACGCAGATGCCGGCTCTGGAGGCGTCTGAATATGTTCGTGGTGATCGGGCTCGATAGCAACCGGCAACGTTTCGGCGGTCAGGCTCATCTCAGTTCCCTCCCGCGAGACGGACACGCGGATCGACCAAAGCAAGCACCATGTCAGCGATGATGTTGCCGGCGATCAGCGTGGCGGCAAGCAACATCATGAAGGTAGCGGTGACATAGACATCGCCGACCTGCATGGACCCAACGATGGCCGGACCGACTGTCGGGAGGCCGAAGATGATGGCAGTCTCAATCTCGCCCGCCAGCATGTAGGGCAGCACCATGCCCTGATACATGATCAGGGGATGCAATGCGTTGGGAACGGCGTGTCGGAGGATTACCTGGCTCTCGCTCAGCCCTTTTGCACGAGCAGTCTCGACATATTGCGCATTGAGCGTGTCGAGGAGATTCCCCCGCATCACTCGCATATTGTAGGCCAGCCCGCCGAAGATCGCGATCGTAGCCACAGGCCAGACATGTTGGATAAGATCAACGAACTTTTCCCAGGACCAAGGCGCACCGCCATAGCGCGGTGAAAAGAAGTTGCCGATTTCCGATACGTTGAGCTGAAAGACCAGGATATAAATGATGATTAGAGCCATCAAGAAGCGCGGCACCGTCATGCCGAGGAACGAGATGCCGGATAAAACCGTATCTATCCAGGAATATTGCTTCGTAGCGGCAATAATTCCGGCGCCGATGCCAAGTATAGATGCGAAAATATGGCAAAACAATGCAAGTATTAATGTTCTCGGCAGGCGCTCCGCGATGACATCTCTGACTGGCCTGTTATAATAAAGGCTGTAGCCAAAATCTCCAGCCGTCACGATACCTGTAATCCACCTGACATATTGAACCAACATGGGTTTATCGAGCCCATGTTCCTTGCGGTAGGCCTGCGCCTGCGCTTCTGCCTCTTCGTAGGACGCGCCACCCTGATTGATCGCCTGCGTCCGGATATAGTCGCCGTAGTCACCAGGGGGTGCCTGAATGATGGCAAACGTGACGACGCTCAAAATGAAGAGTAGCGGGATCGCCGCAGCGATGCGCATGGTGAGGAACCTCAGCATGATCGCTTCTCCAACATCGAACAGGGAAATGCCTCGGATGGCATAGAGCTGCGCTCCCCCTTCCTCCAACGGCCGACCCCGAGGGGCCGACCGCCTGAGAGGAAGGCAGATCAATTTACGGGACCTTCGCCTACACCCGGCTTGCCAGGCAGGCTCTCCTTGAAGAGTTCATAATCGCCCTGCTTGTCCTGCGGCACAAACATGCGCTCGGGAATAAGTGAATCCGGTGCCCAGTTGAACATGAGGATTGGCGCCCCGACTGGAATGTTGGTGAAGCGCTTGTTGACGATCACTGCACCAGGATACTCGGTCAGTCCGACTGAGTTGATGTTCTCGGTCGATATCTTTTGATATTGCTTCATCAATTCGACGCGCGCGCCATCGTCATTGCTCGCGATGAATTCGTTCACGATGTTGGCGAGTTGTTGCTCGAAAGGCATGAGGTCGAGTTCGCCGCTTTCTGGTGCGTGATGCTGAAAGCTCGTGTGCGGCCCAAGTGCTGCGAGCTCTGGTGTGTCTTGCACTGTCGAAACGAGAGAGGCAGAATTTCTTGCCACCATCCAGTCCCAACGGCCTGACCCGGCCGCAGCGCTAATCTGCTTGCCCTCTAGCGATTTCAAGATCACGCGGATACCGAGCTTTTCCATTTGGCCGACGACGCCTTCGGTAAGGGTTTTATCGGTCGTGTACTCGCTGTCGCCCAGCATAACGATCTCGACGTCTTTGCCACCTTGCTTGTCGGGAGGGAAATTGACGAAGCCGTCACCGTCCGTATCCTTCAAACCAGCTTTTGCCAGCAACGCCTTGGCGCCTTGGAGATCGAAGGGGTAGTAGACCGTCGATTTCCTGTCATAGAAGCTGTTCGCCGAAGAGAGACCGCCAGGATAGATCGCCGTGAATGGGCCTTTGACGAGTGAGTTGCCAAGCGCCTTGCGGTCGATCGCCATCGTGATGGCTTTGCGGAAGTCGACGTTGCGGTTCAGTTCGCGAATGGCTTGAGCACGTTCGTCCGGCTCACCCCAACCGTTGGCCGAGAAGTTCATAAATAAATTGTATCCGATGACACGCGGCCCGAAAGCAAGGCGCGCCGGTGCGGTTTCTTCCGCCGAGCGCTTCAGTGATTCGACGAAGTTTTCAGGCTGCTCCAGGGCTGAAAAATCCGACGATCCGGCTACCGTCTGTACGTCGCGATCAGCCCAAGTCGAAAGCTTGTAGTGGACTTCGTCAAGGTATGGCAATTGGTTGCCAGCTTCATCGACTTTCCAATAGTAGGGATTGCGGCGCAATACGATGATGTCATCCGGACGATACGACACCGGAACCCATGCGCCCATGACCGGGATGTTCATGAAGTCGGCTGGCCAGCCGTTCTTGTATTGCTCGTAGGTCATATCCTTATTGTACTTCGGGTGCTTCGTCTTCAGGATATGTGACGGGCCGGGGCAGAAGGCGCCATAAGCCATGGAGTAGAGATACTGGCGGGGAAACGCATCCTTGAAAGTCCAAGCGACTGTATATTTGTCGATCGCTTTCAGCATGGTGCCGGCGCCAAACGTTTCGGGAGAAGCACCGTTGAGCGGGGTCACGTTCGGATCGAGGACGTTGTCCTCCCAGTAGAACATCACATCCTCGGAGTCGAACGGATAGCCATCCGACCACTTTGCACCTTCAATGAGATGCATCGTCAGATCATGTCCATCCTTTGACCATTCCCAGCTCTTCGCCAGGTTGGGCAGCGGTTCCATGTCCTTGGCTTGCACCTGGAACAGCGGTGAGGTGCGCGTCAGGCACTCGGACATCGCGATATCGATGCCGCCCCAGCCTTGCGCCTGACCAGCGCTGTAGTTCCACCCCTCGGGCCGACCACCGATCACGTTCCGGAACGTGTCGCCATAGACGCCGATGCCGTCGGGCATATTGCCCGTCTTGAAGACCATCGGCTCCTTCGGCAGGCGTTCGGCCACCGGCGGCAGCTTCCCGGTCTTGACGAATTTTTCGGTGACCCATTCCGGCTCGCGATATTCCGGCAGGGCCTTGAATTCGAGGATCGAGTCGCGCGGCACGTAAGTGATCTTGCCCTGCGCCGCAAACGGCGGCTGTTCGGGCACGACGGTCGGCTCGGAAGCGCGTGCGGCCTGCGCGAGGACAGAGACCCCAAGCAGCAGCAAGGCGACTCTGCCTAGACCACGTTTGATCGTCATCGATTTTCTCCCGTTGTTCTGCCGGCAAAGGCCGACATCCTCCTCATTGGCTGCGAGACTGCCTGGGCCGAGTGTTCCGCTGCCTGAACCTGTTGGCGGTCTCTCTTCGGCGAGCGATGCCCATCCTAATCGCGCGTCTTGACGCGCGCGCCCTTGGGAAAACGTGCATCGCTCCAGCGTGGTTACAGCATGTCGTTGAGTGTGTAGTGATTGTTCCACCGCACGTCGATTTCATCGTCAACGTTCTGGAAGCGTATGTCGGTAGACAGGCGGACATGCCGGCTGGCGCTTTGGTTTGCCGTGGAGGCGTGGATCATGAAGGGCGAGTGCAACACGATGTCTCCCGCTTCATAGTCCGCGATCAACCAGCGTCTGTCGAAGCGCTCGGCCATGTCCGGAAGGTCCTTCGACACCCAACCGCCTTCAGTCATGTTTCGGTTGAAAGCGCTGACGCGTTCCTCGGGCGTGAGTTCGTTATTCTTTTCGGCAAATTCCGCTTCCATGCGCGCGCCGATGTCGTGCGACCCTTCAAGGTAGACTAGGCCGCCCATGTCAATTGCCGTATCTCCGACGGGAATCCAAGCCGTCACAATGCGGCTGGTACCGCCGCGCAGATAGACCAGATCGTAATGCGCGGGCGTGGCGGCCGGCGTGCCGGGCTGCGTGAACCGCAAGATCTTGCGCTTGTGCAGATAAGACACTCCGGCGAGAAACCCATCCATGAAGGTGGAAAGCCGCCGTTGCGAACAAAACCCCTCGAAGGAAACGGAGCGCACTAACGACATCAGCTTTTTGTCGGATTTCGCTTTGTCGAAGCCTTCGGGGGTCGCAATCCCGAGCGAAGGGTCGGTTCCTTTCTCAAGCAGGCCCGTTTCGGCAAGATGACCGAAAACCCATCCTCGGAAATCAACGACATCCTTCCGCTTCAAGAATCCCTTCAGCCAAACATAGCCGTGCTCTTCATAGAGGCGGCGGATCGCCTCGATGCCAATCGCGGGATCGGTCGGTTCCAACCTCCCAAGGCGCTTCTGCGCGGTCGACAAGGTCTTGCCGTTGGCGACCAAGGCTATTGGCGACGCACTGATGTTGCTTTGGGCGACAGCTGTTTGGGACATATAGGTCAAATCCGGCGGATTGCAGATCACGCAAATCTCCCTCATTATGTGCTGGTTTGACATGGACTAATCCAGTACCTGGACTTTTCGCTCATGGATGATCGACATTTCGCACTATATCGGTCACCCTTGGCGAGCGTCGGCGGCCTCGCCGTGAGCAGTGTCGGCCAGCAACAGGTGTTTTCTCCAATCGAGAACCGCAAGCTGCCGGGCTATGCCGGCGTCCTCGTAGAGAGTGGGGAGGGCCGATTGCAAACGGAGCAGGTCGGCGTAGTGGACGTAAAAGCGCCGACGTTTTTCTGGCTATTCCCCAACCGGACACACTCCTATGGTCCGCATGTCGCAGGCTGGAGCGAGCGGTGGGTGCTTTTCGACGGCGCGCTCGTTCGGGATTTCCTACGGCTGCGACTGATCTCGGAACGCAACCCAGTTGTTTCACTGATCGACCCGGCAGCGGTCCAGAGGCTTTTTGCGTCGCTTCGCATAGAATTGGCGGACGACACCGCCATCGGCCACAGCAGTGCTGCGGCAACTTTACATCGGCTGGTTGTTGAGGTCGCCCGACAGGCAACGATGAGTAGTTCTGCCGAGAAACGGAAGGATATTCAGACAGTTCTGGCGGCTTTGCGTAACAAGGCTTGCGCATCGCTCTCACTGGTGACATTTGCTGCCCAAGCGGGCATGTCGCTGGCAACGCTGCGGCGCAAGGTTGTCGATGCAACCGGCATGTCGCCCAAAGCGTATCAGCTGCGCATCCGAATTGATCGAGCAAAGGAGCTTTTGACGATGTCCGAGACTAGAATTGACGAAATCGCTCGGACAGTTGGTGTGGAGGATCCGTTCTATTTCTCGCGTCTCTTCCAGCGCCTCGAAGGCTGCTCGCCTAGCGTATTCCGCGAGCGGCACAGCCGGTCGTGATCTGGAGCGAGGCAATCCCGCAACAATCTTCAAACCTTAGCAATAGAGAAAATGCACCAACCGACCCCCTCGTCGCTCGCGTATTTCATGCCGTCCCAGCTTCGGGTGAATGAACATGATGGCAGGGATTGAGGTAGCCTCCTCAGCAAGTTGAGGTCGCTTACAGAACTCAAGGAGGAACCTGATGCAGGAGCTTCTGGTCTTCCAGTCTCTCTGGGCTATGGAACAGCGAAGTGCGAAGCGACATGAACTGAGCCTTCAGGAGAATGTCGAGAAGATCGCCCATGCGGGCTTTCGGGGCGTCAGCGCGGGATGGTATGACCGTGAATATGTAAAGCGGCTGTCGGCGCTGCTCAAAGGAAGCGGGCTTCTTGTTGAAGGCCAATGCTTCCCGAAGACGATCGACGATCTCAAGCCGGTCCTCGAAAATGCCGCAGAATTTGGCGTGAATCACATCGCCCTCCAGCCGGACGTTCGCCCCCGCCGATTGCAGGACTGCATTCCGCTTCTCGAAGGTTGGCTGCGCCTTGCTGAAGAAGCCAAGGTCGACGTGTACATTGAGACCCATCGCGACCGCATGACCACGGACCTCCATTTCACTCTGGATCTGCTTGACTGCGTTCCGGATTTGAAACTTCTTGGCGACATCTCCCACTTCGTTGTCGGCCGCGAATTCGCGTGGCCGATATCGGAGGAGAACCGTCTTGATATCCGCAGGATTCTCGACAACTGCTGGGCCTTGCACGGTCGGGTCGCCTCACGTGAACAGGTCCAAATCGAAGTCTCCTTTCCGCAGCACCAGATGTGGTTCGATCAGTTTCTCGACTGGTGGGGCTATGGCTTTCGGAGTTGGAGGAAACGTGCCGCACCCGACGCCAAGTTGCCGTTCACATGCGAACTCGGCCCTAAACCGTATGCGATCACCGGTCCGGACGGCGAGGAAACGACGGATCGATGGTCCGAAGCGTTGCTTATCAGAAAGAGGGTCCAACAGGTTTGGGAAACGTCGCGAACTGATTGACAGGGCTGTTGGCGCAGCCGTGCCTGGTTCAGGCCGGAACCGGTAGACTAGTTTCCGTGCACAAACGCACGTATTCTGTTGTGTTTACAATCACTTGTCCTCGACGAGAACGCTTTTAAGCGTCAAGGACAGGATCGAGGGCAGGCTATCGAGCGGAAAGGCGTTGTTGGCGCGATCACGCGCACGCCGCGAGGCCGGCTTTGGCCGGTGGGACTACAATTCCAATAGTGGCGGCATCAGGTCGGCTTGAGGCGCGTGAAGAGGACGAGATTGTAAGCCACGATCGAGGACCAGACGTAGCTCTTGAAGTGATTAAGACCGCGCCAGGTGCAGCGGGCCAATCCATAAGCGCGCTTGAGGCATGAGATGTCGGCCTCGATGCCGGCACGGAAGTTGCGCAGCTTGCGGTAGACCCAATTGCTTCTGACCATGTCCTCGATGCTGAGGCCGGCTTTCTTATGGAATGCCATGTCGCGAACGCCCAAGGTCTTGGCTGTAGCCAGATTGTCGCGACTGGCAAAGCCACCGTCGGCCGCCGCCTGCCGCGGCGCGTGACCATAGAAGGCGATGTGGCGTTCCAGCATCGGCAGCAATCGATCGCTGTCGCGTGGATTACCCGCCTCGATCACCAGATCGAGGATCATGCCGCTCCTGCCGGTGGTCAGGTTGAGCTTATATGAGGAAGGTAAAGACGGAACGGGTGTGTCAGGGCAACATTTCTTCACCTTCTCGATGTGTTGCGGAATCCATGGTCTGAGCCCGATGGCATGACGCGGCCCGTTTATCCGAGCCCAATCCAACTTATATACGGTCGCTGCTCGAAACAGCGGCACCAACATCCCGCTTGCGGCGGGTACGGGCTCAGGAGGACGGGACCATTCTTGTGGCGAGGCATTTCAGGCCATCCCAACCTTCGGTTCGTCCACCTGGATCCGCCAGGACTGATCAAGCCCTGGAAGAAGTGCTTAGTTGACATTCCATGGGTGAGCGGCAATCGGCATCAGGCGCTCTTCATGACCGCCCCCTCGATGACGACGCCAGCGTTGACGTATTTCCACAGCGCCACGAGTAGCTTGCGGGCGAGCGCCACAATCGTGGCCTTCTTGAGGCGCCCGCCGTTCTGCTTCACCCGCTCCTTGAACCATAAGGAGAGCGCCGATTGCGATTGATGGCGCAGCCATAGCCACGCGAGTTGGATCAGCGTAGTTCGCAGCCTTGGATTGCCGGATTTCGAAACGCCCTGGTCGTGTGAGACGGAGCCGCTTTGCCAGGGGGGCGCCGCCAGGCCGGCGTAGGCGGCCAGCTGTCGTCGGTTGTCGTAGTGCCGCGACAGGCCCTCCGTCCACAGCACGGCGGCAAACTCCTGCCCGATGCCCTTCAGGTCGAGCAGCATGGCCGGGGCTGGCGAGGCACTCTGCTCGGTCGCAAGCATGGCGTCGCGCTCGGCCTCGACCGCCTTGATCTGTTCCATCAGCAGCTCCAGCCGTTCGAGTTCGCGATCAATCTGCTGCTTCAGATGGTCCGGCAGCGGATGCCCGTCGCCGGTCTTCAGCGCCTCAAGGCACCTGCGCCGATCGCGCCGCAACGGCTCGTAGCCGGAGACACCCTGTGCAAACAGCAGGCCTTTGATGCGGTTGACATGGCGGGTCCGCTCGTTCGTCAAGGCCTTGCGCTCACGCGAGAGGCGGCGGCGGTCCTCTTCCTCGGGGGTGGGCACCCGCAGCATGGCGCAGACGCGCGGCTCGCCCCTCTTATAGGCGAGCAGCGCGCGCACCAGCGCCTCGCCGTCGATCTTGTCGGTCTTTGCCCGACGCCGCCGGCGTGAGGTGGCAATCGAGGCCGGATCGACGACGTGGCTTTCGATTCCTTCGGCCTGCAGCACCCTGTGGATCCAAAAGCCGTCGAGCCCGGCCTCTTGGACGACGATGATCGGAAAGCATTTCCCGGTCCGCGCCTCGGCCTTCCGGTTGAGCTCGGCAAACCGCGCCAGCATGCCGGCCACGTCGCCGGCCGCCACTGCGTGTTTCGACATCTTCTCGCCAGCGCCCGGCGACAGCGAGGTGATCAGCCATTTCGAGCGGCTGAGTTCCAACGAGACGAAAATTGCGCCAAGATCAGTGCGGATGGCAGTCAACGCATCGGGTCGGTGTGCTGCAACGGGCATGCTCGGCCTCCAAGGTAGGGTGTCTAGGGTTTAGCAACCTCACCTTTGCCACAGCGCAGGTCGCTAACCACCCTCCTCATAGGATCTTATGGCCGTGTTCGGTATCGCGGCTGCCTTTGACGATGATATCGGCATGGGGCTCGAACAGGCTGACCAGCTTGTCGCTGGCCGGCACCAACTCGCCGGCCAACACCCGCCGCTCACTCTGTGTGATAATGCGTTAGATCAGCGGCCGATGGTGACAGAGTTGGGCTTGCCAGAGTTCGACGAGCGGATTGCTCGCCACGCCAATTGCGCGGCTGCCTGCCGCAGATAGGCTAAGGTTGCGCGGGTAATCGCAATCAGTTCACGGTAGAGTTGGACACGATTGGGTCGACCACGTGTGAACTGGATCTTGCGGGCTCGCTTTTTGGCCGCGCGGCAGTGATCGCGCCATCCCCCCAAGCCGGCGCCGCCGGCCAAGGCACCAGCCTGCTTCAACAGGCGCACCATGATCCGGACGGCGTCCCACAACAGACTGCTGTCGCTCGGTTCGTGCATGAGCGCTGAGGTCACAGTGCTGTCCAGCCGCACGACACCGCCATCTTCCAGTTTTGCCTGCCGGGCATTCGACAGCAGTGCCCGATTGATCTCTTCCCAGGTCTCGGGCCGGATCGCGCTGATCGTCTTTTGCAGCACCGACTTCTGCGGGCTCCAGGACCACGGCAGCCGCGCAAAGGCTCGAAATGATGCTGAATCCTCAAGATTGGTCGGCGTCCTTTCCGCTCAGTGGCTGTAAACACCACTATCCTGGCACATTGCGATGCCGTCTGGGGAGGGCGGCAACCACTCCATCTTTCATCGACAGTAATGCGACCGAGTCGATCGCGACATACCGTCGCCGACCAACGAAGAGATCCAGCCTCGCATCGCCGTTGTTGACACCAGTTGGTGGCGGAACTGTCGGGATGGCAAGGAGAATTTGAATTCGATCGCTCCAGGCCCGACGGCACGCCGCGGAAGCTCATGGATTCGAGCCGCCTACAGCACTTGGTTGGCGGCCGCGAATTGAATTACGCGACGGTCTCCGTCAGATGGACATCTACGGAAGCACCATTGCTGTTTAACATCCCTCGTTATGATCTTTGTGATCTGGTGAGCTGGTCGGTCAGAAGTTCTCGTCAGCTAACTTTCCGCATGCGAGTTGATTTTGAGGATGTGCCACAGAATCGGCTTGCCGCCGATTTCGATCGTGGGCTCGGGCCGAAGGTGGGTTCCTCGGAGATTCGGGTTCCAACGGCAAGGATCACAGCTTTCATTGTTGGCTCCATTTCTGGCTATCCGGCCGTTGCCTGGCTTCCCGGCACGATTGCTCCGCCGGCGCGGCGGGGCGTACGGGCTTTAACAGAAATTGGCGACCAACTCGGTAATCCCGGTTAACGAAGAGGGGATCGAACGTAGCGGCGGCGACGTAGTCCGCCTGCCCGGCTCCAAAGGACGCCATGACACTGGCTTGGTCGAGATGATGCTTACGCTCCGGTTCGATCAGCACCCACGCCTTGGCCAGATCAGAGCAGTCCTCAAGTCCGATCGTTTCCACCGCCACCGCGTTACTGCCGGGAAACCATCCCATCAGCCATGGAAGACCTAGCGCTCGCGTCTCGAGCACATACAGCAGGCTCGGCGAGTCGCCAGTGAGATCGACCACAGGGGCGCCAGCTTCGAGGCCGGCCGCACGAGCCTTGGATCTGGCCGTGGCCAGATAGTGGTGGAGGGATTCCGCGATCACCAATTTTCCACCACCCGGCATGGGCATGACAGCGGTAAAAGCGCGCTGATCTTTCATGTCCCAGGGCGGGTCGAGGATACTATCATTGATGACTGATGCAGTGAGCAACTGTGCCAACACAGTCAGGGGCAATAAGGTGGCCAGGCTGCGTCCCTGTTGCGCAAGAGGGCTCAGGAAAGCAACGACCGCGAGCATCCAGAACAAGGCGTCGAGCGCGCCAAGGGACCAGTAATTGAGATTGGAGCCCAGTGCGAATACGTGCGGCAGGACCAAAAAGGTTAGCGCTAGAGCGATGCTGGTGGCAGGCTGGGTGCGCAGAACCAATCCCTTATGATAGAGCATCGCGCCAAGGCATGTGAAGGCCGGCACCAGGAACAGGGTCGAGGGCTGGATGCTGATTGGATCGATCCCCAGCAGCGCAATTGCTATTGTTACGATCAACACCGCAGCGAGCGCCAGCGATGGGAGCAACTTGTCCGTAGACCCTGTAAGAATGCACAGCAGAAGAGTTGTCGCCAGTAACACAGCGATAGCGACTTGCGAGCGACTGGTGGCGAGCCAGTCGATCCGAAAGCTGCGAAACACCTCGTGTCCGGCACCCAGCAGGACTTCCATCTCAGCGCTGCTAACCATACGGGTCACCAGCCCGGTGATGCCGCCGTCGATCAGGTAGGCGGTCATAATCAGCAGAGCGAGAGCGACCAGTGCCGCGCCGAGCATGGGTAGCAGCGACTTTCGGCGCAAAACGACGACATACAGCATAACGATGAGGGCAACGGCTGCAGCGGTGGTCGGCTTGGCCATGAAACAGCACCAGCCGCCAACGCCGACCAGGATCCACCCCAAGACTTGGCGCATGCGCCCTGGCCGGTCGGCCAGTAGCAAGCCGATCGTTATGATCAAGAGCGATTGAAAGGCCAGCGCATAGTAGCTCGGGGTGAGCGTCAGCCGGAAGCGAAAGACGATTGATGCCATGCTGGCGATCCCTGCCGATAGCACCGCCGCCTGTAGCCATCCCACTGTCCAGAGGCGCCGGATCGCAAGGAAGCTAAGAATCCACCCCAGCGCCATGGTAAGCGTGACGTTGGCTATGCGAAGCACTGCAATATCGCCCCTCGCCCACTGATATGGCCAGTGATAGACGAAGCCAAAAAGGGACGGCGGACAATTGATTGCGTAGGGAAATGGGTTCGCGATGTAGTTGAGGTAGAAACCTTCGTCTTCGAGATTGAAACCATGACTGCTGTAGCATAGCAGCCAAGCGAACAGGATTGCTGTGGTTACAGCGGACAGAGCCAGCAAGGTCCGCTCCAGCAAGACCGACAACGTCCTTTCGTTGGCAAAGTGGTTCTCTCTTGTCATGGGCCCTTCCTGCCAGCCTCCTAGACGCGGCGCATTCCAATGGATATCAGCGTCAAGGAGCTTCTAACCGACCTGAGCCCCGCAATCGCCTACAAGAATCGGTAGGTTTGTTCACCTCGTGGTCCGATCCCAACGTTTGGACCGCTCGTGGACGAAGGCCCCAAATTCTCGGACGCCCAACAGGGGCTTTATATTATTTTGAAGTAGGGCCGTGACGGGGGGTGCGGACATCTGCTGGAAGGCCGGGAGCAGTCAGGCGACCTATTTCAATAGAAAGAGAAATTACTACGGATTGCTGCCGACGGAGATGCGTCGGTTGAAGTAGCTCGAGGAGGAGGGAGAAGAACGGTAAGCTGAAGAAACTGGTGAGTGACCTATCGCTCGACAGACGCGTGGCCAATCTCTCATAGAGAGTGACGAGGTGCGGAAATCGCGTAAACCACGACTGATCCTTGTCCGATTTCTGACAACCGTGTGCAAGGGCTGTCGGGTTCAAAACACGGGCCGCTCTTTGCGCGTACAAACTATTTCAAAGCGAATCAGAAGCTTAAGGCACGCGAACAGCCATGGCACGGCCGTTGCTACAACACTAAGTGAGGGCTGAGTGCACGCGCAAAACGAGTGATGTTCTCGTTCCCTTGAAAACGGTGCGCCCCCGTTTCTGAGAGAGAAGCGAGATCGCGCACGAAGTCGCTCAGCATTTGGTGATAGCTTTGGAGAGCAACATGGCGCTGCGTGTGGAGTCCCTCGCTCCTCCGATCAAAGTGGAGAGCTGGCTGCGCGGCCAGCCTCTCACGAGCTTTCCAGCCCAGGAACGAGCGGATGCTCTCAAAACGGCTGGGACGATCCTACCCGCCATCAGCGGCAGGATGCGCCTCTTGGCGGCTTTCTTCTTCGCCATCAAGAGAATGATCTTGGAGCCCGTGCCGGAAAATGCTGCGTCGAGCGCGCTCGCCTATGTGCGAGAGCATGGGCGGGCGTTTCATTTTCATTCTAGACTCTGTGATCCAAAGCATCAGGACGGAAGTTAACATGTTGCCGCTCTACTCGCTGGTCCTCCCGATATATAATGAAGAACAAGTGCTGCCCCGACTGGTCGAGCGGATCAGTTCGCTGATGTGCCGGTTGGACGGAGAGGCGGAAGCGATTTTCGTCGATGACGGAAGCCATGATGGAAGCGTCGAATATCTTCGGGATGCCGTCGCCGCCGAGCCGCGTTTCCGGCTGATCGAGCTTTCCCGCAATTTCGGGCACCAGATCGCGATAACGGCCGGCATGGACGCCGCTGCCGGTGATGCCGTCATCGTCATGGATGCCGATCTGCAAGACCCGCCGGAGGTCGTTCTCGATCTGGTGGCGAAGTGGAAGGAAGGTTTCGAAATTGTCTATGCCCGCCGTGTCAAGCGTGAGGGCGAATCCTGGTTCAAGCGCTTTACGGCAAGTCTCTTCTACCGCTTGCTGGAGCAGATGACGTCGGTCGACATTCCGCGCGACGTCGGCGATTTCCGCCTGGTCGGCCGCAAGGCGCTGGAGACCTTCAGGCATATGCCCGAACACGACCGCTTCGTCAGGGGCATGTTCGGCTGGATGGGCTTCAAGCAGGCGGCGGTGCCTTTCGAACGCCCAGCACGAGCCCATGGCCAAACCAAATACCCATTCTGGAAGATGGTGCATCTTGCTGTGCACGCCATCGTCAGCTTCTCGGAGCAACCGCTGCGCCTGGCGCTCTGGGGCGGATTGGCGGTTTCCGCGCTTGCGGTAGCCTTCGGTGCTTATGCAATCTTCGCCTGGATTTTTGAGACCGGGGTCATTGCCGGGTGGACATCCACCGTGGTGATCGTGTCGCTGCTGTGCGGCATCAATCTTTTCATGACCGGCGTGGCCGGGCTTTACGTCGGCAGCATCCACGCCGAGGTGAAACGCCGGCCCCTTTACGTGATCGATCGGCTCACCGGCTTCAACAAGGCGATACCTGCCGTCGGCTCCGACAAGAGCCGTGGACCGTTTCGGAAATCCGGCAATGGAGGCTCGGCCAATGTCCGAACTCTTCGACGGCTATAGATCCAGCTATGGCGAGGTGGTCGAAGGGTCGATCCGGTTTTCCGGCCTTAAGCACGACTTCTTTCTAATGGCCAAGGCCGACCTGCTACGGCGCCTCGTCATAGAGCGAAGGCTTCGGCGGGGTGGGGAGGGTGAGCGAGGTCTTTGAAGGCTCGCGTCGGAGCATGTTGAGCACTGCGCGGCGGATCATGGCGAGGTTGCGCGCCGAATGGTCTTTACGGACGCGGCACTCGTCTTCGCGGAACGCCACGTCCAAGACCCAATGCAGATTGTTCTCCACGCTCCAGTGGGCACGCACGGCGGCGGCGAGGCGGACGGGGTCGGGCGGCAGCGAGGAGATGAAGAGCCGCGTCTCGATCGAGACCGCGCCGGTCTTCT
>NZ_JAMYSA010000107.1:0-20187 GCF_040321735.1 Mesorhizobium sp. M0293 | reverse complement strand
CCCCGCATCGTGGTTGGGGGCCTGTCTGCCTCCCCCATCAACCGCCCACCCGGCTGGTGGGTTGACGGCCCCCCCGGGGGGGCCCCCCCCCGCCCAGAAGGCGCTGGCCGCCGAGTTCGAGGCGCGCGCTGAACGCTTCGGCGCTTCAGCCAATGGCGACATCGCGCTTGGCTCGGACGGCACGCTGCGCTGGATCGGCGCGCCGATCGGCACGCTGGTTTCCGGCGAAGACGCGCTGAAGCCGCGCCTGGTGTTGCTGGCCGACGAACAGCTGACTGGCCCGGCACGCGACAAGGTCGCCGCGCGGGCCGAGCGTTTCGTCAATTTCCAGATCGAATCGCTGCTGAAGCCGCTGGTCGACCTGAAGAACGCCGACCAGATTTCCGGCATCGGCCGTGGCATCGCCTTCCAGCTGGTCGAGAATTTCGGTCTCATCAACCGCCGCGACATCGCCGAGGAGATGAAGTCGCTCGACCAGGAAGGCCGCGCCGCCCTTCGCCGGCTTGGCGTGCGCTTCGGCGCCTACCATGTCTTCGTGCCGGCGCTGATCAAGCCGGCGCCTGCCGGGCTGGTAACGCTTCTGTGGGCGCTGAAGAACGACGGCAAGGACAAGCCCGGCTTTGGCGACGTGGTTCACGCGCTCGCTTCCGGCCGCACCTCGGTGGTCATCGATCCGACTTTCGACAAGACCTTCTACAAGCTCGCCGGCTACCGCAATCTCGGCCGCCGCGCCGTGCGCATCGACATTCTGGAACGGCTGGCCGACCTGATCCGCCCGGCGACCAACTGGAAGCCCGGCCTCGGCCAGCGCCCTGACGGCGCCTATGACGGCCAGTCCTTCATGGTGACGCCGCCGATGATGTCGATCCTCGGCGCCACCGCGGACGACATGGAAGAAATCCTGAAAGGCTTGGGCTACCGCGCCGAGCCGAAGCCGCCGGCTGAAGTGAAGGCGCGGCTCGAAGCACAGGACAATGCCGCGCGCGAAGCTGCCGCTGCCAAGCTGGCGGCGGAAGAGGCGGCACGTGCCGAACAGGCCAAGGCGGCGGAAGCCGCGGCAACCGACGCGGCCGCGGAGGCAGCGGTCGAAGGTTCGGAGCCGGCATCGGACGCAGTGGCCGTTTCGGAAACGCCAACCGAAAGTCCTGCCGAAATCATCGCGGACGCCGCGGCAGAACCTGCTGTGCCCGGTGTGGCAGAACAGGCGGACACTCCGGTCGAAACCGCGCAGGACGAAGCGCCGGTCGCCGAGATTGTTGCAGAGGCCGCCAAACCTGCGCCGGTTGAACCGCAGGCAGCGGCTGAAGCTGCCGAGATTGAAGCCGCACCGGCCGAGCTGACGCCAGATGCCGCGCCCGCAACGGACGCCGCGCCTAACGAACCTGCAGCGGCGGCTGAAGCAGCCGCCAGCAGCGAACCCGCCCCGGAAGCCGAAGCGCCAAAACCCATCCTGTTGTGGCGTCAGGGTCGTTTCGAACAGCGCCCGCGCAACCGCGACGACAACCGCAGGAATAATCGCCCACGGAACGGACAAGCGCGCGGCCGAAGCGATGCGCCTGCGGATGCCGCCGGCGCACCGGCCGCGGCTGCTCCCGGAGAACGTCCGACCCATGCGGGTCGAAGCGCCGGTGCCGGCAAGCCGCGCTTCGACCGCTCGAAGTTCAAGCCCAAGCCGCAGGCCGAGGGCGAACAGCGGCGTGACGGCCGCCCGCAGGGCGAGCGTCCCGACCGCCGTGAAGGCCGGCCCGACTGGAAGGGCGGCAGGCCGGATGGCAAGGGTGGTGCGCAAGGCGGCAAGCCGGCTTTCCAGCCGAAGCCGCGCGAGGAGCGCCCGGTGCGCTTCGATCCGGACTCGCCCTTTGCCAAGCTCGCCGCTTTGCGCGACCAGCTGAAGAAGTAGAACTGGCTCGCTTCGATGGTCGTCGAGGGCCGACAGCGCATCGACAAATGGCTGTTCTTCTCGCGCGCCGTGAAATCACGCTCGCTGGCGGCGAAACTGGTGGTCGCCGGCCGCGTGCGCATCAATCGCGACAAAGCAGCGCAGGCCTCCGATCTGATCAAGCCCGGCGACGTCCTGACCATCACGCTCGAGCGGCGCATCTTCGTCTGGAAAGTGCTCGGCGCCGGAGTGCGGCGTGGCCCGGCCGAGGAGGCACGCACGCTCTACGAGGATATCTCGCCGCCGCCAGCGCCGAAGGGCGAAGCCCCCGCCGATGCGCTTCCGGCGCTGCGCGAGGCCGGCAGCGGCCGCCCGACCAAGAAGGAACGCCGCCAGACCGACCGCTTGCTCGGCGAAGACTGACGCCTGTCGCGCCTAAAACGCGTGGCTGTTTTAGGACAACGACACGCCTGAGGCAAAACTGAACCCGGCAAACAAGACGCTCTGCGGGACACGACTGACTTCCGCCGGGCCTGCCGTCTGGAATTCCATTCCGGAAACACCGGCACCGCCCGCAATGGCTGCCCTTGCAAGCGGCCGATAAAGGCGTTACCTGACGGAAAAAGCCCAACAAAATGGGACGTCCCGGAGCCGACCGATGACCTATGTCGTGACCGACAATTGCATCAAATGCAAATACATGGACTGCATCGAGGTCTGTCCGGTCGACTGTTTCTACGAAGGCGAGAACATGCTCGTCATCCATCCCGACGAGTGCATCGACTGCGGCGTCTGCGAGCCGGAATGCCCGGCCGATGCGATCAAGCCCGACACCGAGCCCGGCCTCGACAAATGGCTGCAGATTAACACCGAATACGCCGATAAATGGCCCAACATCACCGCCAAGAAGGAGCCTCCGGCAGACGCCAAATCTTTCGACGGCGAGGCCGGCAAGTTCGAGAAATACTTCTCGGCCGAGCCCGGCGAAGGCGATTGACAACACGGCCGCAAAGGCCGGTATTACATGGGGTAGGAGGCACGTCACATTAACCGCCTTGACAGGCGGCGCCGGCCTGTGGCCTTCGCTTATGCAGCAAAACCTTGATTCTTCCGACTTTTTGTGTTACATCAACCAAACATGCCGGTGACACAACGTCGATTTATGGCGCAGACGCCCCAAATCACTGAAAGGTGAAAATCCCATTCGGACCAGAGCGATCTGGGCCAGGCGGTCGCAATGTTGCGGTTTGCCGGTCCGGCTTTTCCGATGGGTTCATCTGTTGTGCGGTTAACGATCGGCTTTCCCGATCGCGCGAGTTCGGACCGGCAGGACGCCGGCACCACAACAAGGAGTTCAGGGCGTAATGGCTACGATCACCCCGCAGAAGAAGTCCACCGCTGCGCGTCACGGTTTCAAGACCGGCGAGTACATCGTCTATCCGGCACACGGCGTCGGCCAGATCGTCTCGATCGACGAGCAGGAAGTTGCTGGACACAAGCTGGAACTGTTCGTCATCGACTTCTCGAAGGACAAGATGCGTCTGAAGGTGCCGGTCGCCAAGGCGACCTCCATTGGCATGCGCAAGCTGTCGGAAGAAGATTATGTCGAGCGCGCGCTGAAGGTCGTGCAGGGCCGCGCCCGCGTCAAGCGCACCATGTGGTCGCGCCGCGCCCAGGAATATGATGCGAAGATCAATTCCGGCGACCTGATCTCGATCTCGGAAGTTGTGCGCGACCTCTATCGCGCCGACAACCAGCCGGAGCAGTCCTATTCCGAACGCCAGCTCTACGAGGCGGCACTCGACCGCATGGCTCGCGAGATCGCGGCCGTCAACCGCATGTCGGAAACCGAGGCCGTGCGCCTGATCGAGGTCAACCTCAACAAGGGCCCTAAGCGTGGCGCCAAGGCCGACAATGAGGAAGCCGAGCAGGAAGAAGCTGCCTGAGCTTTTCCGCCTTTGAATTCATGAAAAACCCGGCCTTGCGCCGGGTTTTTTGCTTTTGGGATGATGAAACTACAGCGATCCTTCGCCGCCAGCTTCCTTCTCCGCCTCCTGCTTCAGCGTCGCAATGAACCGCCTGGTCCGCTGGTGCTCCGGATTGCCGAACAGCACTGCGGCCGGCCCCTTCTCGACGATGACGCCGGCATCGAGGAACACCACTTCCTGGGCGATCTTGGACGCGAGGCGCAGATCATGCGTCGCCATCACCATGGTCGTGCCTTCGCTGGCGAGCTTGCCGAGCACGTCGACCACCTCTTGCGCCAGTTCCGGGTCCAGCGCCGACGTTGGCTCGTCGCAGAGCAGCACCTTCGGCGATGGTGCCAAGGCGCGGGCGATCGCCACGCGCTGCTGCTGGCCACCCGACAGCGTCGCCGGCCAGGCATCGGCCTTGTGCACCATGCCCACCTTCTCCAGCAGGGCGAGCGCTCGCTCGCGTGCTCTCTCCGGCGGCCATTTCAGCACCGTCACCAGCCCTTCCATGACATTCTCGATCGCGGTGCGGTGCGGAAACAGCTGGAAGTTCTGGAACACCATGCCGGTCTGCAGCCGCAGGCGCTGGATATCCCTGGCAGCAACCCTGCCGCCGGGGTGAAATTCGAGCGCCTCGTCGCCGATGCGCACCGTGCCCGAGGTCGGGATCTCCAAGAGGTTGATACAGCGCAGAAGAGTGCTTTTTCCGCCGCCCGAAGGGCCGACCAGCGCCGTGACGCTGCCTTCGGCGATGGTGACCGTCACGCCCTTCAGCACAAGATTGTCGCCGAAGCGTTTCTCGATGTTGGTGAGGCCGATCATGAGCGCGCCTCCAGGAAGCCACCATAGCGGTTGAGCCGGATTTCCAGCCGGGTCTGCAAGGCCGACAGCACCGAACTCATCGCCAGATAGAGCATCGCCGCCTCGACATACAGGATCAGCGGCTCATAGGTGGTGGCGACGATGCGCTGCGCCGCCTGGAACATTTCCGGCACGGTGATCGCGGCCGCCAGCGACGTGTCCTTGACCAGCGAGATGAAAGTGTTGGAGAGCGGCGGCACCGCGACCCGGCCGGCTTGTGGGAGAATCGTCCGGCGCATCGCCTGGCTCCAGGTCATGCCGATCGAATAGGCGGCCTCCCACTGGCCCTTCGGCACCGAGCCTATCGCCGCGCGGATGATTTCCGACGTGTAGGCGCCGATGTTGAGCGTGAAGCCGATCAACGCCGCCGTGAAGGCATCGAACAGGATGCCGACCGACGGCAAGCCGTAGAAGATCAGGAACAGCTGAACCAGGAGCGGCGTGCCGCGAAAGATCCAGACATAAAAGCGCACAAGCGCGACCAGCGGTTTCGGCCCGAACAGTCGGCCAAGTGCTGCACCGAGGCCGACGGTCAAGCCGAGGATGAAGGACAGCAGCGTCAGCGGCACGGTGAAGATAAGCGCCGCCCACAACAGCGAAGGCAGCGACTCCAGCATCAGTTGCAGCCAGTGCGGCACGTAAGACTCTCCAAGGGTCGAGGCGGCTTCATCAAGGCGCGAACGCAGTCGACATATCACGACAAAAGCGGCGGGCCGTCAAAGACGGCTCGCCGCTTGATATGTCTCATGGGCCGGAGATCGGCCCACCTCACAGGATTACTTCGAAACGTCCTGGCCGAAATAGGTGTCGGCGATCTTCTGATAGGTGCCGTCGGCCTTGATGTCGGCCAGCGCCTTGTTGATGGCCGCAACCAGTTCCGGATCGCCCTTACGCACGATGACGCCGGAATAGTCGGCGTTTTCCTCTTGCGCGGCAATCTTCACATTGGCGTCGGGCTTGTGCTTCTTGAAGTCAAGGAATGACAGGCTGTCATTGATGGTGGCGTCGGCACGGCCGGTCAAAAGCAGTTGGATCGACTGGTCGAAGCCATCGGTGCCGACAAGTTCGGCGCCGTTCGCCTCGGCCAGTTTGCCAAAATTCGAGGTCAGTGACTGCGCCGACTTCTTGCCCTTGAGATCGGCGAAGGTTTTGATGTCGGTGTTGTCGCCGCGCACGATCAGCACCGCCTTGGAGGCGATGTAGGGATCGGAGAAATCGTACTTGGCCTTGCGGGCGTCGGTGATGCCGACTTCGTTTATGACGACGTCATAGCGATTGGCGTCGAGACCGGCGATCAATCCATCCCACTTGCCTTCGAGGAACTCCACCTCGACGCCGAGCTTGTCGCCGATCGCCTTGGCGATCTCGACATCGAAGCCGACCAGCGCGCCGGAAGTGTCATGATAAGTGAATGGCGCATAGGTGCCTTCCGTACCGACCTTGATCACCCCGGCATGCTTGATCTGGTCGAGATTGGCACCGGCATGGCCCGCGGTGACAGCCAGAGCCTGCAGCGTTCCGGCGATAATGAGCGACTTGAGCCATTTCATTTTTCTGTGATCCCGTCCTTGGCCGGATATCCCGGCATGTTGTGAGCGCTGGAAACTGGCAGATACAACCGGAAAAAATAAGGAACATGATTTCAAAAATAGCGCGTTTCTGAAATCAGATTCTCTAAATGGCATTTCTTGGCGGCACTCGAGGCCGTTACCGGTCCGTGCAGACATCGTTCAAGCCATACGATTCGCCTGGCAGCAACCAGGGAACCATTCCCGCACACCGCACGTTCTGGCTGTTCTAGGGCACGACGCCGCCATTTCAACCTGGGCGCCAGCCAAGTTTGCAAGGTCATCCGCATCGCCTGAGCCAGGGAGCGCCTCATGATGGAAGACACGGCAGGACGGGTCATGGTCCGCGCGGCAATGAGGGCTCCCTACCTCGAACGTGACGAGGAACATCGGCTGGCATTGCTCTGGAAAGAGGACAATGACCAGAACGCATTGCACAGCATCACCGTCGCCCATATGCGGCTGGTCATTTCCATGGCCTCCAAATTCCGCCACTACGGCCTGCCGCTCGGCGATCTGGTCCAGGAGGGCCATGTCGGCCTGCTTGAAGCCGCCGCTCGTTTCGAGCCGGAGCGCGAGGTGCGGTTTTCGACCTATGCGACATGGTGGATCCGCGCCTCGATGCAGGACTACATACTGCGCAACTGGTCGATCGTGCGCGGCGGCACCAGTTCGGCGCAGAAGGCTCTGTTTTTCAACCTGCGACGCCTGCGCGCGCGGCTGGCGAATGGCGCCGAGCCGCTGTCCAACGCGACGCTCTATCGCCAAGTGTCGGAGGCACTCGGCGTCTCCGAAGCCGATGTGGCGATGATGGATTCGCGGCTGTCGGCGCCCGACTCCTCGCTCAACATGCCGGTAGCCGACGATGCGGGTTCGACCGAGCGCATGGATTTCCTGGTCTCGGATGATCCATTGCCCGACGAGATCGTCGGCGACAAGATCGATGTCGCCCGCCGCTCTCTCTGGCTGAGAGAGGCGCTTCGCGCGCTCAACGCACGGGAACTGCGGATCATCGAGGAACGCCGGCTGAACGACGAGGGCGCGACGCTCGAAGCGCTCGGCGAGACGCTCGGCATTTCCAAGGAACGTGTCCGCCAGATCGAGGCCCGCGCCATGGAAAAGCTCAAGGTCGCGTTGGTGAAGCAGAACCCGGAGTTCATGGCGACTGCCGCCTGACCTCATGACGCAAGGGAGACCGCATCGGGCAGGTCGCAACGGGTCTATTTGTCGGTGACGATCTTGACCTTGTCGCCGGCCGAAACCGCAGCGCCCGGCGACAGCGCGTTGAGCACGCGGAACAGGTCGAGCTTACGGTCGACGCCAACCATCTGAGCAGAAAGCGAACCCATCGTCTGCCCCGGCTGGACGGTGACGACGCGGATATGCAGCGGCTTCAGAGCCGCCTTTTCGGCAGCACTCAGGATACGGAACGATCCGCTGACCGAACGCGCGACCGCGTCCAGCGTGGTGCTGGCCGAAGGTGCCGCGGTCAGCAGCCTGTAGACCTGACCACCGGCACGGATCACGGCAATGTCGAATTGCCAGCCTTCGGCGCCGGCATGCGCGGTCGCCGCCTCGTTGCCGTTGATCGTCTCCTGCTTGACGCTGCTGTCGTCGAGACCAGCCACCCAGCCGCTGCGGATATAGTCGGTCAGCGCGCGGTTCTTGTCGATCGAGACGCCGTCGAAGCGGATCGCCATGTCACCGGGGCCGGTTGCCGTCACCGCGGCGGCCGAATTGTCGATGATGAAGCCCTGTGGCACCGAGAAGGAGAGGCCGAGGCCCGGATGCAGGAAGGTTTCGCCGCGCACATAGCCTTCCTCGGGCGTGTCGCCATAGAGCAGGCCGTCTACGCCGGCGAGGAAGGAATCGCGGTCGCGCGTGCCAACGCCCGGCGCGCCGAACTGGCGGGCATGGCGCTGCGCCAGATCGATGCGCTGCGGCGTATTGGGGTGCGTGGCCAGAAAGTCGAGACTGGCGTCGGTGGCGCCGCTGATCGAGCGAAAATCCGTGTAGGCCGACATCGACTGCAGGAAACGGCCGGCGGCGAAAGGATCGTAGCCGGCTTCGCCGATCGATTTGATGCCGATGGCATCCGCTTCCAGCTCCTGGTTGCGTGAGAATTGCGCGAGCCTCAGCTTGCCGCGGAGCAGTGCCGCCTTGGCGGTCGGGCTGTCGCCCAGCACATCGGAAACCACCTTCGTCGCCAAGCCCTCCTCGGCCTCCAGCTGCTGGCGCTGCAGGCCGTGATTGGCGGTGACGTGGCCCATTTCATGGGCGATGACAGCGGCAAGCTCTGCCGAATCATTGGCCAGCGCCAGCAGGCCACGGGTGATGTAGAGATAGCCGCCCGGCAGCGCGAAGGCGTTGACGTTGGGCGAATTCAGGATGGTGATGCGATAGGTCTGCGTCGGGTTGGCGGACACCACCGTCAGATTGCCGACCACCTTGGCGACCATGCGCTCGAGCTTGGGATCGGAATATTCGCCGCCATAGGTCGCCAGGATGCGCGGATGCTGCGCCTTGGCCAATTCGGCGAGTTTATTGTTGGCGCCGACATTGTCGACCGTGATCGGCTTGTCGGACGGCTGGAAGCCGGATTCCTGAACCGCCGGCGGCGTGAACATCTGGCAACTCGCCAGCGCCACGGCAAAGCCGGCCAGCGCAAGAAAGCGCGCCAGCGGTTTCATTCGTAGTGTGTTAGCGCCGATCGCCAGAACGGCTTCCTTTCGGGTCCCGGCGCATGATCACGAAAATCGGGGGCGATCTTCGAAATGTGTCATGCGCTATATCTCAAACCACTGCAGTATCCGTTGCATGTCCCTCGGGGCAGGCGGCGGATACTGCAGGCAAATCACGGCCTGTGCCGGACCAGTAGGGCGGACCTAGCCACACTCCTCCAGCCAAGGCAAGCAAGCGCCACGTCGCCTGGAGCCGGTTTGACCGTAAATTATGTCCGCTTCCGGGCAACATCTCGTGATACGGCATCCCCCGCACTCGCGCCGATATAGCGCCGGAATGCTTCCGGACCAGTCCCGGTGAAAAAATCATCCGCCTTGCCGGTTGCGGCGACCAACCCATCGTCGAGAAACACCATGTGCTCGCCGATACGCCGTGCGTCTTCCGGCTGGTGGGTGACGAACAGCACCGTCATGCCCCGCTCGGCATGAACGGCGGCGACCATATCCAGCATGTCGTCGCGCAGAGCGGGGCCGAGCGACGCGAAGGGTTCGTCGAGCAGCAGCACTGGCCGATCGCGCACCAGAACGCGGGCCAGGGCGACACGCTGGCGTTCCCCGCCGGAAAGTTCGCGCGGCAGGCGCTTTTCCTTGCCCCCAAGACCGGTGCGCGCAAGCGCCTCGGCGATCGCGGCGCGGTCCGCCTCGGTCAGCCGCAGGGATGGCGAGCGGCCCAGCCCGACATTCTGCTCGACGGAGAGATGCGCGAAGAGATTGTTCTCCTGGAACACCATCGACACCGGCCGCACCGAGGCCGGCTCGGCGCTGACATCGGCGCCGCCGATCAGCACGCGGCCCGACTGTGGCGTCTCGAAGCCGGCGACCAGATTGAGCAGCGTCGACTTGCCCGACCCGCTCGGGCCCATGATGGCGGTGATTTTCGCCGCAGCAAACTCGACGTCGAAGACAAGCGGCGCCTCGCCGTAGCTGAACGACACCTTGTCCAGCCGCACCGGCGCGCCCTTCTCAAGCTTGCTGGCCGCCCCGTCATGCATCCCGGACCCTCTCCCTTCCCAGCCAGTGTGCCGCCACGATCAACGCGAGGCAGACGAGGCCTAGCAGCAGTGCCAGGCCAGAGGCGTCCTGCGTGCGGTAGCTGCCCATGCGCGCCAGGAGAAGGTAGGGCAATGTCTGCACGGAATCACTGCCGAACAAGGCAATGACACCGAGATCGCCAAGCGACAGCGCCATGGCGAAAGCGAAGGCCGTGGCGAGCGGCCGCCGCAGCGACGGCCAGTCGACCAGCATCAACCGGTTCCAGCCCGCGATGCCGAGCTGTGCGCAGAGCCGTTCGTGACGCTCGCTGGCCGCATCGTAGGCGGGACGGACGGCGCGCAGGGCGAACGGCATCGCCATCACCGCATTGACGGTGACGACCATGACCGGGGCGATTGCGAAGACATCGCCAACATGGCGCAGCAACAGGAACCAGCCAGCGCCGACGACGATCGGTGGCACGACAAGGACAAAGCCGGCGCCTGTATCCGTGGCATGTTCGAGCATTGTCCGAGGCCCGGCCCGGCGGTTCAGCGCCAGCGCCCGGCGCGCCACGGTCAGCGCCAGCGACAGTACCACCGAGAGCAGTGCAGACAGGAAGGCGAGCACCGCACTGGTCAGCGTCGCCTGTCGGACAGTGGCCTCACCGGCCAGCCGGCCGAGATCGGCACCCAACCCGGCCGTCACCGTCGCCGCCATCGGCCCGACGACGAACAGCAGCGCCAAGGCGATGAGCATGGCGTTCAGCCAGGTCTCGCTTCCGTTGATCGAGAGATAGCGGCGTTGCGCAACCGGCAGATTGGTGTCGCCGACCACATTGGCGCCCAGCCGCGTCAGTGCCAGCACCATGATAAGGGTCAAGGCGATCTGCAGCAGCGTCAGCGTCACCGCCCGCGCGGGATCGAAATCGAAGCGCAGCGCCTGGTAGATGCCGACCTCCAGTGTCGTCGCGGCCGGCCCGCCGCCGAGCGTCAGCACGATCGTGAAGGATGTGATGCAGAGCATGAAGACAAGCCCGGCGACACCCGGCAATGCCGCACGCAGCGTTGGCCATTCGATCAGCCGGAACGCCGGCCGTGCCGCCATGCCGAGTTGGCTCGCCAGCCGCCATTGGTCGGATGGAATGGTCTGCAGCGCCTCGAGGAACAGCCTCGTCGCCAGCGGCAGGTTGAAGAACACATGGGCGACGAGAATGCCGGACAGGCCATAGATACCCGGCCAGCTTCCGCCGCCGATCACCGTGAGCACATCGGCGAAATAGCCGGCGCGGCCATAAAGCGCCAGGATGCCGAGGGCCGCGACGATGGCCGGCAGCGCTAGCGGGACGGCGAACAGCTGCAGGATGAAGCTGCGGCCGAAGAAGCGTGGATGCCGCGACAGCGCCCGCGCCACGAACAGCGCCGGCCCGACGGAAAGCAGCGTCGACAGCGCCGCCTGCCAGAGCGTGAAGCGAATGACGCGAAGCAGATAGGGATCGAAGGCTGCCCAGGCGCCCGAAAGATCGTGGGCGCCTTCGAAAAGCAGGCCGGCAAACGCGCCGCCGATCAGCAGCGCTATTGCAGCGAGCGCCAGGGTGCCAGCGGTGATGCGGGCGTCAGACGCGCGCTGCACGCTGGACCACCTGACTTGAGGTTCTTAGCGAAGGCCGCGTTCCTTCGCGCCCCCCTCCTTGTGGGGGAGATGTCCGCCAGGACAGAGGGGGGCGCCGTAGAGCACTCATCTTTCGATCATAGGACCAAATTACTTGCTCATCACCGCCAGCCATTCATCCACCCAAGCCTTGCGGTTGGCGGCGACCTCTTGCGGGCTGAACAGCAAGGTTTTGGTCGGCTTGACCAGTTTGTCGAAGGCCGGGTTGAGCGGCTTGTCGGTCTTGCCGGCCGGGAACATCCAGTTGGTTTCGGGGATGGCATCCTGGAACTTCGGCCCTGTCATGAAGGCCATGAACTTTGCCGCCAGCGGGTTCTTGGCCCCCGTGGTGGTGATGCCCGCCACCTCGATCTGCAGATACTCGCCCTCCTCGAAGGAGGCCGCCTGGTAGCGCTCGGTGTTCTCGGCGACCATGTGGTAGGCCGGCGAGGTCGTGTAGGACAGCACCATCGGCGCCTCGCCCTTGGTGAACAGGCCATAGGCCTCGCTCCAGCCCGGCGTCACGGTCAGCACCTTCGCCTTGAGCTTGGCCCAGGCCTCCGGTGCCTTGTCGCCATAGACAGACTTGACCCACAACAGCAGGCCGAGGCCCGGCGTCGAGGTGCGTGGGTCCTGGATGACGATCTTGTCGTCGGCGCTGCCTTCGACCAAGTCCTTCAGGCTCTTCGGCGGCGTCTTCAGCTTCTCGGTGTCGTAGACGACAGCAAAGTAACCGTAGTCAAAGGGAACAAAAGTGTCGTCGCTCCAGCCGCCCGGCACAGTGACATCCGTCACCGCGCCATGCGGTGCGAACAGGCCGGTGGCCTTGGCGTCGGCGGTCAGATTTGTGTCGAGGCCGAGCACGATATCGGCCTTGGTCGAAGCGCCTTCCAGCCTGACGCGGTTAAGCAGCGCCACGCCATCGGCGACCGAGACGAACTCGACATCGCAGCCGCATTCGGCCTCGAATTCCTTCTTCACCACGGGACCCGGACCCCAGTCGGCGGTGAAACTCTCATAGGTGTAGACGGTGAGCTTGTCCTTGGCTAAGGCCGGCCCGGACAGGACCACGGTCATTGCTGAGACAAGAGCGTATAAAAGCGTGCGCATCGGCGCCTCCTTCGTTCGAATTAAAAGGAATTGAGGCGTCGGACTGTCCGAAACGTCTAATCCCTCCGCCGGTACAAACCGGATCAGGTTCAGCGGGTTGGCGAGACTGCCTCTCAGCCGGTCCGCGAAGATCGCGTCCGGCACCCCGTTAGAGCGTTTCGACACATAGGCCCGGCCGATCCCCCACGCAAGTGGGAGTTTGCCGCCTTCCGTTTCCCGTGCCGGGCTGGTAAGGGCCACACGATATGAGCACATTCACCATCCTGCTTGGCGGCGATCTCATCCGCACGCCACGGCTCGACCGCCAGGTCGAAGGCTCCCGCGTCATCGCCGCCGACGCCGGCATCGGCCATGCACGGCTGCTGGATCTCGTGCCGGAGCTGTGGGTGGGCGATTTCGATTCGGTGCCAGCCAATCTGCCGGACGATCTCGCCACTGTCCCCCGCCGGACTTTCCCGGCCGAAAAGGACAAGACTGATGGCGAACTGGCCATAGCCGCCGCACTGGAGCTCGGCGCCACCAGCCTGGTGCTCGCCGGCGCCTTCGGCGGCAAGCGCGCCGACCACGCTTTCCTGCATCTGGCGCTTGCCCTGCGGCTGGCCGAGGCAGGGACTGATGTGCTCCTGACCAGCGGCGCCCAGGAGGGTGTTCCCCTGCTCCACGGCAAGGCTGGATTCGACTATGCCAACGGCACGCTGTTTTCGGTACTCGGCTTTTCCGAACTCACCGGCCTGACCGTGACTGGCGCCAAATGGCCGCTGAACCACGTCGAGGTGGCGTTCGGCTCGTCGCTGACCATCTCCAACGAGGTCAAGGGCCGCCTCGAAATCGCGCTGGATCATGGCCGTGCGATGCTGCTCGCTCATCCCTATCCCTTACCTGAAAGCTGACATGGCCCCGCCCCTTCTCAATCTCGACGGGATAAAGCTGACCTTTGGCGGCACGCCGCTGCTCGATGGTGCCGCCTTGACGGCTTCAGCCGGCGACAAGATAGCGCTGGTCGGCCGCAACGGGTCGGGCAAGTCGACGCTGCTGAAGATCGCCGCCGGCCTGATCGAGCCGCAGGACGGCGAGGTGTTCCGCCAGCCTTCGGCGACCGTCCGCTATCTGCCGCAGATGCCCGACATGGAGGGTTTTGCATCGGTCCGCGCCTATGTCGAGGCCGGACTAGGCCCCGCCGACGATCCGTACCGCGCCAGCTATCTGATGGAGCATCTCGGCCTCTCGGGTGAGGAGCAGCCGAACGATCTGTCCGGCGGCGAGGCAAGGCGCGCGGCCCTTGCCCGTGTCATGGCGCCAGAGCCCGATATCCTGCTGCTTGACGAGCCGACCAACCATCTCGATCTCTCGGTGATCGAATGGCTGGAAGAAGAACTCATCCGCACCTCCTCGGCATTGATCGTCATCTCGCACGACCGCCGCTTTCTCGAGCGCGTGTCGCGCGCCACCGTCTGGCTCGATCGCGGCCAGACCCGCAGGCTGGACAAGGGGTTTGGTCATTTCGAGGAATGGCGCGACCTGGTGCTGGAAGAGGAAGAGCGCGAGCAGCACAAGCTCGGCCGCCAGATCGTGCGCGAAGAACACTGGCTGCGCTATGGCGTGACGGCGCGGCGCAAACGCAACATGCGCCGGCTGGGCGAATTGCAGACCATGCGCCAGCGCTTTCGCGGCCATCGCGGCGCCGAAGGGTCGGCCACCATGGTGGCGAGCGACGCCGCCGAATCCGGCAAGCTGGTGATCGAGGCGAAAAACATCGAGAAGAGCTTTGGCGATCTCACCGTGGTCAAGGGGTTTTCAACCCGCATCCAGCGCGGCGATCGGGTTGGCCTGGTCGGGCCGAACGGCGCCGGCAAGACGACGCTGCTGAAGATGCTGACCGGCGAGATGAAGCCCGACGCCGGTTCGGTGCGGCTCGGCACCAATCTGGAGATCGCCACGCTCGACCAGAAGCGCGAGGCCGTCGACCCGCTGGAGACGCTGGCGCAGTATCTCACCGACGGACGCGGCGAAAATCTCGTCATCAATGGCGAGCAGCGCCATGTCGTCTCTTACATGAAGGACTTCCTGTTCAAGCCGGAGCAGGCGCGCACGCCGGTGCGCGAGCTTTCCGGCGGCGAGCGGGCACGGCTCTTGCTAGCGCGCGTGCTGGCGCGGCCGGCAAACCTTCTGGTGCTCGATGAGCCGACCAACGATCTCGACATGGAGACGCTGGAACTGCTGCAGGAACTGGTCGCCGGGTTTGCCGGAACCGTCATCCTGGTCAGCCACGACCGCGATTTCCTCGACCGCACCGTCACCAGCCTGATCGCACCGGATGGTGACGGCCGCTGGATCGAATATGCGGGCGGTTATTCCGACATGCTGGCGCAGCGCGGCGGCACCAGGCTCGACGACCGTAAGGCGCGCGCGAAGGCCGAAAACGGCGAAGCGCCCGCACCGGGCAAGAGCGAGGCCACAGCGCCAAAAGGTCCAGCGAAAAAACTGTCGTTCAAGCAGAAATTCGCACTGGAATCGCTGCCGAAAAAAATCGAAGCTGTGATGGCGTCGATCTCGAGGCTCGAGAACAACATCGCCGATCCGGCCTATTACGAGCGCGACCCAGCCTCGTTCCAGAAGACGATCGCCGCGCTCGACAAGGAGCGCGCGACGCTGGCAGCGTTGGAGGAGGAATGGCTAGAACTGGAGATGCTGCGCGAAGAGATGGAAGGGTAAGGGATTGTGTGTGAACTTTTATGCGCCTATATTATGCGCATAAAAGAGAGCGATTTCCATGCTTCAATCGACGCCAAAACCTCAACGGCAATCCGTCAACACGTCCATTGATTCTCAATTGATCAATGACGCCAAAGCGTTGGGCATCAACATTTCCCGCGCCGCCGAGGCGGGGATCGCGAAAGCGATTGCGGCGGAAAAGACGCGTCGATGGCAAGAGGAAAACAAAGAAGCCATTGAAAGCTCCAATGAATATGTCAGGCGCAACGGACTGCCATTAGCCAAATACCGGCTGTTTTGATGGCACGTTACGATCTTTATCGGAATGCTGAGGGCGGCGGCTATTTTCTCGATGTTCAGTCCGACCTTCTTGAAGGACTGAGCACAAGAGTCGTCATTCCGTTGATGCCGCCCAACATAGCCCCGGTTCCGGGCCGCCGACTAAATCCGACCTTCGCTATCGATGGCAAAGATCATGTAATGGTCACGCAGTTCATGTCAGCCTTGATGGCCTCTGAATTGCCGGATGCCGAGGGAAATCTCTCCCGGCACCACGACGACATCGTCGCCGCGCTCGATATGTTGTTCCAGGGCTTCTGAGTCAACGAGGCTTCGGGCCGGCTCCCTTCTCAGCCCGCCGTCTTCGCCTGCCAGGCCTTGATCGCCTCGTCGAACACCTTCTCGCCGGGAATGCCTTTTTCCATGGTCAGCAATGCCCGCCTTCCGGTCTTGTAGACGACCGGCACGTCGATCCAGTCCTGGCCGCGCAGCAAGGTCATGTTGGCGTCTTCGTCGGCCTTGGTGTCGTTGAGCGCGACGAGGAAGAAGCCGTCGGCGATCTTGGCCGGAATGCCGATCAGCGGGCTGCCGGCATCCTGTTCCGAACCCTTCATGGCGACGCGCAGGATGTTGTCGACGCCACCGCCTTCAAAGCCGTCGGGCGTCAGGAAGATCATTTCGATGATATGGCTGGCCGGCAAGGTCTGGTCGGTGTTGCGGCGGATGGTCATGCGCAACTGGATGTCCTTGCCGGGAATGGTGGCCTCGGCGCGGATCGCCGGCTCCGGCGGCAGGTCGCCGCCGGGCGATTCCTGCACCAGGGACCAGACGATGTTGCCCGGCTCCGCCGAACCCTGGGCGGTGCTGGTGCGCTCCTCATAGAAAATCGCCTTCTGGCCGACCGGCAGCGCGGTTTCGGCAGGCGTGGCTGCCGGTGCCGCCGGCGCGGCACCCGCCGGTGCTGGCGGAGTGGCTGCGGCATCGGCCGGCGCAGCTCCGTTGGCAGGCGGCGTCGCGGGTGCGGCGCCTGTTGCCGGAGGCGTAGCCGCGGCAGGCGTGCCGGAGGCCGGTGCGTAAATCGGTGGCGCGCGGGTCGCCGAGGGCGGCGTGGTCAGCGCAGCGACCGATTCGCCTTCGCCGATGCCGCTTTGTCCGCCGGCCGGGCCGGGGTCGACTTCACTGCCTTGCGGCGTCAGCCGCTGGGTGAATTTCGTGCTTTCGGCTTCCGTACCGCCAGCTGCGGGCGCCGGCGGCGGCGCCACGGCATCGGTTGCCGGCTTGGCTGGTGCCGGCTTCACGGGTTCTGTCTTTGTCGCGACCTTGGTGCCGTCGAGCCCGAGCATCTTGCCGAAGGCATCCTTGTTCAGCCAGATGCCGTAGCCGCCACCGGCAACGACCAGCAGCGCGACGACGGCGGCGATCAGCCCGCCATAGCTGCGCTTGCGCTCCGCCGGGCGCAGACGCTGGAAAGTGTCCGATACCGGCTCTTCGTTGCTGGAAAAGACATCGACACCGTCGTCCGCCTCCTCGGCGTCCATCCCTGCAAGAGGTGTGTCGGCGCGAGCCGGCTGGGAAGGCACCGGCGTCGGCCTTTGCCAGCTTGGCTCGACCTTGGCGGCAGGTGTTGGGGCGGGTTGATAAGGTTCAGGCTTGGCCGCAGGCGGTGCCGGCCAGGCCGATTCCGCCTTCGCCGGTTGCCGTGTATGGCTCGGCTGGTTCTTGTTGCGATCAATCGAGGAAAAGATGTGTTCCAGTTCCGCGAGCGGGTCGGTCTCCGGCACGCTTTGGGCATAGTCGCGCTCGACACTTACGATGGCGTCTTCCAGCGAACGCTTCTGCGTGGTTATGGCTTCGGTGGCCAGCGGCGGCGAATATTCCTCAAGCTTCTTCGCCAGCATGGTACGAACGCTGGCATAGATGCGCGTACGCTTCTCCGGCGTCTCGTCGCCGTGTTTGTCGAGCGCCTTTTTCAGAATAGCAACGAAATCTGCCATGCTTTAGTCGACCTGTATTTTGTTTCCGCGCCGGCCCCCGCAAATCAGCCGCGATGCCCGGAAAGCTGAGAAACTAATCTTGAAACGGATCGGTCACAAGTATCGTGTCGTCCCGTTCCGGGCTGGTGGAAAGGAGTGCGACCGGGGCGCCGATCAGCTCCTCGATGTAACGGACATATTTGACCGCCTGGGCCGGCAGATCGTTCCAGCTGCGCGCGCCGGCGGTGGTGCCTTTCCAGCCCTCCAGCGTCTCGTAGACCGGTTCGACGCGCGCCTGGGCACCCTGGCTGGCCGGCAGATAGTCGATCATCTCGCCATCGAGACGATAGCCGGTGCAGACCTTGATCTCGTCCAGCCCGTCGAGCACGTCGAGCTTGGTCAGCGCGATGCCCTTGATGCCGTTGACGGCGACGGCCTGACGCACCAGCACCGCGTCGAACCAGCCGCAGCGACGCTTGCGGCCGGTGACGACGCCGAATTCATGGCCGCGCGTGCCGAGGAATTCGCCGATCTCGTTCTTCTGCTCGGTCGGGAACGGACCTTCGCCGACGCGCGTCGTATAGGCCTTTGTGATGCCGAGCACATAACCGATGGCGCCCGGGCCGACGCCGGAGCCGGCAGCCGCCTGCCCGGCGACCGTGTTCGACGAGGTGACGAACGGATAGGTGCCATGGTCGATATCGAGCAGTGTGCCTTGCGCGCCCTCGAACAGGATGCGCTCGCCGGCCCGGCGCTTGTCGTCGAGAATCTTCCAGACCCGGTCCATATAGGGCAGGATCTCGTGCGCAACCGAAGTCAGCTCATGCATGATCGCATCATGCGTGACTTCCGCATGGCCAAGCCCGCGACGCAGCGCATTGTGGTGCGTCAGCAGTCTGTCGACCTTCAAAGGAAGCGTTTCCAAATCCGCCAAATCCATCACCCTGACCGCGCGCCGGCCTACCTTGTCCTCGTAGGCGGGGCCGATGCCACGACGGGTCGTGCCAATCTTCGTTCCGGAGTTGGAAGCAGCGTCCTCGCGGAATCCGTCCAGTTCCCGATGCAGGGACAGGATAAGCGCTGTGTTTTCGGCTATTTTCAGGCGATCCGGCGCCACTTCGACACCTTGCGCCTTGAGCTTCGCCACTTCGGCGACGAAAGCGTGCGGGTCGAAAACGACGCCGTTGCCGATGATGGACAGCTTGCCCTGGCGCACGACGCCCGACGGAAGCAACGACAATTTGTAGACCTTGCCATCGACGACCAGCGTGTGACCGGCATTGTGGCCGCCCTGGAAACGCACCACGACATCGGCGCGCTCTGACAGCCAGTCGACGATCTTGCCCTTGCCTTCATCGCCCCACTGCGAGCCGACGACCACCACATTGGCCATGTTTCTTTTCCCTTGAGACGCCGCCAAGCGGCTTGAATATGGTTCGAAACGACAGGCCTCTATAACGTCAACACCTCGCGAGCGCGACCTTTCTTTGCCGCCGAAAATGCCCTGAGGCACAACAATTTTCGGCTTTGACATCATTTACTTGGGCGCATGGGGGCAATAGGCCGACAAACACCGCGGCCCCGCGGTCGGAATCCCGCGATGCATCGAAGCGCCTACATATTCCTGCTGCTCACCACCTTGCTGTGGGGCGGCAACTCGGTGGCCGGCAAGCTGGCGGTCGATCACGTCTCGCCGATGACGCTCGTCTTCCTGCGCTGGGTGCTGGCCGTGGCGGTCATGCTGCCGATAGGCTGGAAGACGATCCAGAAGGACTGGCCGGTGGTGCGCAAGCACTGGCTCATCCTCGCGGCCCTCGGCGCCAGCGGTTTCACTCTGTTCAACACCATCTTCTACACGGCGCTCAACTACACCACTGCAATCAACGTCTCGATCGAACAGGCGGCGATGCCGATCCTGATCATCGTTGCCAATTTCGTCTTCTTCCGCCTGCGCGTGAACTGGGCGCAGACTGTCGGCGTGGTGCTGACCATCGCCGGCGTGATCCTGACCGCCTGCCACGGCGACCCGCGCCGGCTGTTGACGCTGGAGCTCAATTTCGGCGACGCCATCATGCTGGTCGCCGTGTTTCTCTACAGCGGCTATTCGGTCGGGCTGCGGCTGAAACCGGTAATGCATTGGCAGAGCCTGATGCTGGCCCTGTCGGTCGCAGCTCTCGTCACCTCGCTGCCCTTCTTCCTGTGGGAGGTCGCTGCCGGCAAGGTCATCGTACCCGACGCGCGCGGCTGGACAGTCATCGTCTATACCGCGATCGGCGCCTCGGTCATCTCGCAGATCTTCTACATCAGGGGCAACGAACTGATCGGCGCCAACCGCGCCGGCCTGTTCATCAATCTGGTGCCGATCTTCGGCACGCTGCTGTCGGTGACCTGCCACTGAGAATTTCCTCCATCTGAGATTAGAGTCCGGGCCTTGATTGAAGGACGGACTGATGAAGAGAAAGCGGTTTA
>NZ_JAMYSA010000106.1:0-20247 GCF_040321735.1 Mesorhizobium sp. M0293 | reverse complement strand
ACCCCCGCCCCCCCCGCGCCCCGCCCCCCCCCCCCCCCCAACAACCGCCCCACACAAGCCCCCCCCCCCCCCCCCCCCCCCCCCCGCCGCCCCCGGCCGGGCCCCCCCCCCGACAAAACCAACCTCCGGACGCAACCACAGGCGCGATCGGCGAGACAAGAAACGGACCGTCCATGTTGCGATTTCTGCTCACGCGCATAGCGTCGGCACTACCGGTCCTCGCTATTCTGAGCCTGGTCACCTTCGCCATCATCCAGGCGCCGCCGGGCGACTATGCCGACTACATCCGCTCGCAGGCGATCAACCAGGGCGGCGCCTCCTTCGCCGAGGCCGACGCGCAGGCCCAGGCCTATCGCATCGACCATGGCCTCGATAAGCCGCTGCCCGTGCAGTATCTCAACTGGATCGGCGGCATCGTCACCCGCGGCGATTTCGGCTACAGCCTCTATTACAACAAGCCGGTCGCCGATGTGGTCGGCGAGCGTCTGCCGCGCACGCTCATTCTGGCACTGGTCTGCCATCTGCTCGCCTCGGTGCTCGGCATCACATTCGGCATATGGGCGGCGACCCGGCAATATACCTGGATAGACAGCACGCTTTCGGCCATCTCCTTCCTCGGCATGACGGTGCCACGTTTCCTGATGGCGCTGATCATCGTCTATCTCCTGGTCTTCCAGTTCAATGTGTCGGAGATCGGCAGCTTCTTCTCGCCGCAATATGGCGGCGCGCCGTGGTCGTGGGCCAAATTCGTCGACTTGGTCAAGCATGTCTGGCCGGTCGTGGCGATCGCCACATTCGGCGGCCTCGCCTACAATATGCGTGTCATGCGCGGCAATCTGCTCGACACGCTCAACGCGCAATATGTCGAGACGGCCAGGGCCAAGGGGTTGACCGGCGCTGCCGTCGTCATGCGTCACGCCGTGCCCAACGCGCTGCACCCGCTCGTCATGTATCAAGGCGTGGTGCTGCCCTACATGCTGACCGGTGAGATCGAGACGGCGATCATCTTCGCGCTACCGACTGTCGGCCCCGCGATCGTCGGCTCCATGGCCGTCGGCGACGTCTATGTGACCGCCACCTTCATGATGGTGCTGTCGGCGACGCTCATCGTCGGCAACATCATCGCCGACATGCTGCTGGTCCTGCTCGATCCGCGCGTGCGCCAGTTCGGGGAGGGTTAGAAATGTTGGCGCGCGATCCATCACCTTCGCCGCTGCCGGCCGAGAGCCCCATCGTGGCCAAACCGGCGCGCGGCAACGAAAGCTACACCGCGCTTGTCTGGCGCCGGCTGAAGCGCTCCTGGACCGGCATGGCCGGGCTTTGGCTTGTCGTGCTCCTGCTGGTGATGGCTGTGTTCGCCGAGTTCATCGCGCCAATGGACCCGAAGGTCACGGACGTCGGCTTCGCTCCGCCGCAGGTGCCTGTTTTCCATGACAAGGACGGCGCTTTCAACGCGCGGCCGAGGGTCTATGCGCTGGCCGATTCCGCGGATCTCGATCCGGTCACCTTCCAGCCCGTCGTCGGTCCCGACTATGACCATCCAAGGCTGCTTGGCTTCTTCGTGCATGGCGCGCCCTACAAGCTCTTCGGGCTGGTGCCTGCGGACCGGCATCTGTTCGCCTCGCTGGACGGCCAGCCGGTGCATTTCCTCGGCACGGACAAATTCGGCCGCGACGTGCTGTCGCGCGCCATCCATGGCTCGCGCGTCTCGCTGATGATCGCGCTGACGGTCGTCTTCATCATCACCGTCATCGGCACCACCGTCGGCATGGTCTCCGGCTATTTTGGCGGCAGGTTCGATGTCTGGATGCAGCGTTTCGTGGAACTCGTGCTCGCTTTCCCGCAACTGCCGCTTTACCTGGCGCTGACGACATTGATCCCGGTTACTGCTCCCACCAACGTCTTCCTCGCTTTCGTCATCATCGTCATGTCGGCATTGGGCTGGGCGCAGATGTCGCGCGAGGTGCGCGGCAAGACTTTGGCGCTGGCGCGGATCGAGTATGTGCGAGCCGCCATGGCGGTCGGCGCCACCGACCGGCGCATCATCATGCAGCACATCTTCCCCAACGTGATGAGCCATGTGATCGTTGCCGTCACGCTGGCGATCCCGACGGTGGTGCTGCTCGAATCCTTCCTCGGGTTCCTCGGCTTTGCCGTCAAGCCGCCGCTGATCTCGTGGGGTCTGATGCTGCAGGACACCGCGACCTATTCCGTCATCGGCACCTATCCCTGGATCCTGTCGCCGGTCGGTTTCGTGCTCGTCACTGTCTTTGCCTTCAACGCGCTGGGCGACGGCCTGCGCGACGCCGTCGATCCCTATTGAGGTGGCACAGATGACCGTCGCGCTCGCCGAATCCTTCGCACCAACCGTTCGTCACGACCATGATGGACGCCAGGACCAACCCGTCATCGACGCCCGCAACGTCGCCGTGGCCTTCAAGGTCGAGCATGGCGTCGTCGACGCGGTCAAGGACATCTCGTTCCAGCTCTATCGCGGCGAGACGATCGCAATCGTCGGCGAATCCGGTTCCGGCAAGTCGGTGACGGCGCGCACGGTCATGGGACTGCTGTCCCGGCGCGCCGCGGTGTCGCCCGGGTCGAGCGTCTGCTATGACGGGCAAAACATCCTGAAATTCCCCGAGAGCGCCCGGCGCAAGTTGCGCGGCAACCGCATTTCGATGATCTTCCAGGAGCCGATGAGCTCGCTCAACCCGATCTATACGGTCGGCAGCCAGATCGTCGAGGCGATCAGGGTGCATCGCAAGGTTAGCCGCAAGCAGGCGTGGGCGCGAGCACTCGAACTTCTGCAGCACGTGCAGATTCCCGATCCCGCCGCGCGGCTCAGGCAATACCCGCATCAGCTCTCGGGCGGACAACGCCAGCGGGTGATGATCGCCATGGCGCTGGCCAACAATCCCGATGTTCTGATCGCCGATGAGCCGACCACGGCGCTCGACGTCACCGTCCAGGCGCAGATCCTGAACCTGATCCGCAGCCTGCAGAAAGAACTGCGCATGGCGGTGATCCTGATCACCCACGACCTGACCGTGGTGCGCCAGTTCTCCGACTACGTCTATGTCATGCAGCATGGCGAAATGTGCGAGCACAACGTGACCGAACGGCTCTTCGCCGATCCGCGGCATCCCTATACGCGGCGGCTGCTGGCTTCCGAGCCGCGCGGGCAGCCGAAACCGCTGCCGGAGGGCTGCGGCACCATTCTTGAGGCGAGCGGCGTGCGCGTCTCATTCGTGCTGCGCCACGGCACCTTCCTGAAACCGGACTGGCGAGAACTGGTCGCCGTCGACGATCTCAGCCTCAGCCTGTGTCGCCACGAGACGCTGGGGCTGGTCGGCGAGTCCGGCTCCGGCAAGACCACCTTCGGCCAGACCCTGTTGAGGTTGATCGACGCCAAGCGTGGCGAGATTCGTTTCGACGGCCAGCCGATCCACGGCCTGTCGCGGGCCGAGATGCGGCCGCTGCGCTCGCGCATGCAGATCGTCTTCCAGGATCCGTTCTCCTCGCTCAACCCGCGCATGACGATCGGCCAGATCATCGAGGAAGGGCTCATCGTCAACAGCATAGGGGCGACCCGGCGCGAGCGGGTCGAACGGGTGCGCGAGGCGCTGGTCAGCGCCGGCATGCCCGGCGATATACTGTCGCGGTTTCCGCACGAATTCTCCGGCGGCCAGCGCCAACGCATCGCGATCGCCCGTGCTATAGCGCTCGAACCCGAATTCATCCTGCTCGACGAGCCGACCTCGGCGCTGGACCTCTCCGTCCAGGCGCAGATCATCGACCTGCTGCGCAAGCTGCAGGACGAGCGCGGCCTCAGCTACCTCTTCATCTCGCACGACCTCAAGGTGGTGCGCGCACTGTGCCACCGCGTCATCGTCATGCAGAACGGCAAGATCGTCGAGCAAGGCCCCGTCGACGACGTCCTGTCCAATCCCAAGACCGCCTACACCGAACGGCTCGTCAGGGCCGCTTTCGACGTGGCCTGAACATATGCCGGAGGTTAGCATGGCAAGAAATCCCAAGATCACTTTCATCGGTGCCGGCTCGACGGTGTTTATGAAGAACATTGTCGGCGACGTGCTGCAGCGCCCGTCGCTTTCCGGCGCGACGATCGCGTTGATGGACGTCAATCCGCAACGGCTGGAGGAGAGCGCCATCGTCGTCAACAAGCTGATCGCGACGCTCGGCGTCAAGGCGAAGACCGAGACCCATTCCGACCAGCGCAAGGCGCTTGCCGGTGCCGATTTCGTCGTCGTCGCCTTCCAGATCGGCGGCTACGAGCCCTGCACGGTCACCGATTTCGAAGTGCCGAAGAAATACGGCCTGCGCCAGACGATCGCCGACACGCTCGGCGTCGGTGGCATCATGCGTGGCCTCAGGACCGTGCCGCATCTGTGGAAGGTCTGCGAGGACATGCTCGCCGTCTGCCCGCGGGCGATCATGCTGCAATACGTCAACCCGATGGCGATCAACACCTGGGCGATAGCGGAGAAATACCCTGACATCAGGCAGGTCGGCCTCTGCCATTCGGTACAGGGTACGGCAATGGAGCTGGCGCATGATCTCGACCTTCCGTACGAAGAGATCCGCTATCGCTCGGCCGGCATCAACCACATGGCGTTCTATCTCAGCTTCAAGCATCGCCAGCCGGACGGTTCCTACCGCAACCTCTATCCCGATCTCGTGCGCGCCTATCGCGAAGGCCGCGCGCCGAAGCCCGGCTGGAACCCGCGCTGCCCCAACAAGGTGCGCTATGAGATGTTGACTAGGCTCGGCTATTTCGTCACCGAAAGCTCGGAACACTTCGCCGAATACACGCCCTATTTCATCAAGGAAGGCCGCCCGGACCTGATCGAGAAGTACGGCATCCCGTTGGATGAGTATCCCAAGCGCTGCATCGAGCAGATCGAGCGCTGGAAGGGGCAGGCGGAAGCCTACCGCTCGGCCGACCGCATCGAGGTCGAGCAGTCGAAGGAATATGCCTCCTCGATCATGAATTCGGTCTGGACCGGCGAACCTTCGGTGATCTACGGCAATGTCCGCAACAATGGCTGCATCACCTCGCTGCCCAGGGACTGTGCCGCCGAAGTGCCGTGCCTGGTCGATGCCTCCGGCATCCAGCCGACCTATATCGGCGAGCTGCCGCCGCAATTGACCGCGCTGATCCGCACCAACATCAACGTGCAGGAACTGACGGTGCGGGCGCTGATGACGGAGAACCGCGAGCACATCTACCATGCGGCGATGATGGATCCGCATACTGCGGCCGAACTCGATCTCGATCAGATCTGGTCACTGGTCGACGATCTCCTCGCCGCCCACGGCGACTGGCTGCCAGCCTGGGCGCGCGTGAGGCGCAAGACCGAAGCCGCCTGACGACCTATTTCGGAGCGTCGGGGTCCGTCTCTTCCTCGTCGTCGCGGGCCTTGATGACATAGGCGCCCTTCAGCCAGCGGTTGAGGTCGATGTCCTTGCAGCGCGTCGAGCAGAACGGAAAAGTATCGCGCGCCGAGGGCTTGCCGCATTCGGGGCAGGGGCGCTTTGGGCGCAAGGGCGTGACTTTGGGGTCGGAACTCATAGCCGTGCGCCTGACAGCCAGCCGCCATGCACCTTGAAGCCTTCGCCGCTCAACAGCGCCACCGTCTCATAGAGCGGCAGCCCGACGACGTTGGTGTAGGAACCGACCAGCTTGACGACAAACGCCCCGGCGAGACCCTGGACGGCGTAGCCGCCGGCCTTGCCGCGCCATTCGCCCGACGCGACATAGGCGTCGATCTCTTCGCGCGGCAGCCGCTTGAAGCGCACCCGCGTCTCGACCAGCCGCTGACGCAGCTTGCCCCCTGGGGTGATCAGGCAGATGCCGGAATAGACCCGGTGCGAACGGCCCGACAACAGCCCGAGGCAGTTGGCGGCGTCGTCGAGGGTCTCGGCCTTGGGCAGGATGCGCCGCCCGACGGCGACGACCGTGTCCGCGGCCAGCACGAAGCCCGGCGAGTAGTCGGCTTCGGTTTTCAGCGACGCGAACGCCTTCTCGGCCTTCTCCTTCGACAGCCGCTTGGCCAGCGAGCGCGGATGCTCGGCACGCAGCGGCGTTTCGTCGACATCGGCCGGCAGCACGCGGTCCGGCTCGATGCCGGCCTGCTGCAAGAGCTCGATCCGGCGCGGCGAACCCGAGGCAAGCACCAGCTTCTGCAAAATGCTCATCGCGGACCAGTCGGGCTTTGCTTACTTGAAACGATAGGTGATGCGGCCCTTGGTCAGGTCGTACGGCGTCATCTCGACCAGAACCTTGTCGCCGGTCAGCACGCGGATGCGGTTCTTGCGCATGCGGCCGGCCGTATGGGCAATGATCTCATGTTCGTTTTCGAGTTTTACCCGGAACATCGCGTTGGGCAACAATTCCGTCACGACACCCGGAAACTCGAGGACTTCTTCCTTCGGCATTCGATACCTTTGCTTGGATGGCAGTTCCGGCGCTTAGAGCATGATGCCGAAAAGTGTGAAGCGGTTTTCGGACGACATCATGCTCTACTTCTTGGTTTAGAGGCGGATTCAGATTTCAGGTCGAACAGACCTGAAATCACCCGACTCTAGCCGGAATTTCGGCGGAACCTATATGATAATCGCTCGCTTGTGAACACGCTTAATCCGTGGCCTGCGGAGGCGCGAAACGGCGACCTATCCGAGACTTCAGCCGCTCGCGTACGTCCCTGTAGGCCGCCATGATCTGCTCTCGCGTGCCGCCGGCATCGGTGGGATCCGGCATCGGCCAGTATTCGACTTCGACGGCGAGCGAGCGGGTGAGTTCAAGCGCCGCGTGGTGCGCTTCCGGAGCCAGCGTGACGATGAGGTCGAAATAGTCGTCCTCGAGATCGTCCATCGTCCTTGGGTGACGCTCACCCAGCGTGAGACCCTCCTCGGCCAGCACCGCATCGACGAACGGATCGCGCTCGCCGGCGCGAACGCCGGCCGAGGCGACGAAGATGGTGGCGGGCAGCATCCGCCGCGCCAGCTGCTCGGCCATCGGCGAGCGCACGGCGTTCATGCCGCACAGGAACAGGATCGATCGGGGCAGGGTAGCCAGGGCTAGCCCCGCCAGTGCAGCACGCAGACCAGCGTGAACAGCCGGCGCGCCGTGTCGAAATCGATGTCGATCTTGCCGGAAAGCCGGTCCATCAGCGTCTGCGAGCCTTCATTGTGCAGGCCGCGGCGGCCCATGTCGATCGCCTCGATGTGGCTTGGCGTCGAGGATCGGATGGCGTCATAATAGCTTTCGCAGATCATGTAATAGTCCTTGACGATGCGCCTGAGCGGCGTCAGCGACAGGATATGGGTGACGACGGCATCACCATCCTCGCGCGCCACGGCAAATACCAGGCGCTGCTCGGCCAGCGACAGTTTCAGCCGATAGGGGCCGGCGCCGCTGTCATTGACGGGTTGAAAACTGTTTTCCTCGATCAGGTCGAAGATCGCCACCGCGCGTTCATGCTCGACATCGGGTGTCGAACGGCCGATCGATTCATCGAGTTCGACATCGATCAGCCTGGCGCGGGTTTGATCGGAGCCAGACATCGCGGCCTACATGTTCAGCCGTATGGCGACGGAGCGGCCATGCGCGTCAAGGCCTTCCGCCTTGGCCAGCGCAATCGCCGCCGGCGCCAAAATCCGTAACTGCTCCGGCCCAAGCTTGAGGATCGACGTGCGCTTGACGAAATCGAGCACGGACAGGCCGGACGAGAAACGTGCCGAACGGGCCGTAGGCAGCACATGGTTGGAACCACCGACATAGTCGCCGATGGCTTCCGGCGTGTGGCGGCCGAGAAAGACGGCACCCGCATTGCGCATCCGCGACAGGAAACCCTCGGCATCGTCGATTGCCAATTCGACATGTTCGGCGGCGATGCGGTCGACCAGCGGCAGCGCGGCGTCGATCGTGGCGACCTCGATCACCGCGCCGAAATCGCGCCAGCTCGCGGACGCCGTCTCGGCTCTCGGCAAGCTCTGCAATTGGCGCTCGACCGCCTGTTCGACGGCGATGCCGAAAGCTGGATCGTCGGTGACCAGGATCGACTGCGCCGATGTGTCGTGCTCGGCCTGGGCCAGCAGATCGGCGGCTATCCAGTCCGGATCGTTGCTACCGTCGGCCACGACAAGCACTTCCGACGGGCCGGCGATCATGTCGATGCCGACGGTGCCGAAGACCTGGCGCTTGGCCGCCGCGACATAGGCATTGCCCGGACCGACGATCTTGGCGACCGGCCGGATCGTTTCGGTGCCGTAGGCAAGCGCCGCGATCGCCTGCGCGCCGCCGACGCGGTAGATTTCCGACACGCCTGATATATCGGCCGCCACCAGCACCAGCGGATTGATGATGCCGCCGGGCGCCGGCACGACCATGACGATGCGCTCGACACCGGCCACCCTGGCCGGTACGGCGTTCATCAGCACCGAGCTTGGGTAGCTCGCCGTGCCGCCCGGCACATAAAGCCCGACCGCCTCGACCGCCGTCCAGCGCCAGCCGAGCTCGACGCCGGCGGCATCCGTATAGCGATCGTCCTTCGGCCGCTGCCGCTCATGATGGGAGCGGATGCGGTCGCGCGCGAATTCCAGCGCCTCGATCGTCTTTGGATCGGCGGCCTTGTAAGCCTTGGCGATGTCGTCCTTCGAGACGGCGATGCCTAATCCAGCCAGATCGGCGCGATCGAATTTCTGTGAATAGTGGATCAGCGCCGCGTCGCCTTCGGCGCGCACGCGCGCGATGATGTCGCGCACCGCGGCGTCGACATCCGCAGACACTTCCCGCTTGGTCAGGAGGAAGGCGGCGAAACGCTGCTCGAAATCGGCGTCGGACTGACGAAGCGTGATGGCCATCGGATGTTCAGGCCTTGTGTATGGGGCGCGAGGTGGCTTCCCACGCGCCGCCGACGTCGGCAAGGCGGGCCTCGATGCACTCGACATCGAGCATGATCGTGCCGCCGCCCGCAAAGATCAGCTCGACGATACCGGCAGGCTTGCTGATCTCGATGAAGCTGATCGCCAGCAGGGACAGGACCTCAGCCGGCTTGTCGCGGGCAATGCCGCTGGTCTTGGCGCCGAGCACGCGGTCGAAATGCAGCACGGCCTGCCGCCGCTCGTTGTGCTGGCGAAACAGGCCGGATTTGGCCTCCCAGACGAAACGGTTCATGGTCAGCAGGAAACGCTTGGCCGCAGGCAGGAATTCGAGGTCGCTGACCTTCATCACGGCATCCTGGACATGGGCCGAAACGATGCTCAGATCCTGGTCGTCGAGCGCGATAAGCTTAAGGGCAGTCATGCGGATTTCGCACCTGAAGGTTGATAACTGAACCTTCTGTTAGGCGGTCTTTCCCGTCCGCGCAACCGCACCGCAAGGCCTTGCGATTGGCCTATGCGGAAATCCGCTCGATCACCGCGCCGCAGTTGGACAGCTTTTCCTCCAGCCGCTCGAAGCCGCGGTCGAGATGGTAGACACGGTTGACCGTCGTCTCGCCTTCGGCTGCCAGGCCGGCAATGACCAGCGACACCGAGGCGCGAAGATCGGTCGCCATGACAGGGGCGCCCTTCAGCTTCGGCACGCCATCGACGATCGCCGTTTGGCCCGAAAGCGTGATGTGGGCGCCGAGCCGGGCCAGTTCCTGCACATGCATGAAGCGGTTTTCGAAGATCGTCTCGGTGATGCGCGACTTGCCCTTGGCCATGGTCATCAGGCCCATGAACTGCGCCTGCAAATCGGTCGGGAAGGCCGGGAACGGTGCCGTCGTCACATCGACCGGCGAAATGCCGGCGCCGTTGCGCCTGACGCGAATGCCGGAATTGGTCGGCGTGATCTCGGTGCCGGTTTGGGCGATCACGTCGAGCGCGGTCTGCAGCAGCTCCGGCCGCGCGCCTTCGAGCACGACGTCGCCGCCGGTCATGGCGACGGCCATGGCGTAGGTGCCGGTCTCGATGCGGTCGGGAATGACGCGCACGCGCGCGCCCGACAGCGATTCGACGCCGTCGATGGTGATGGTTGGCGTTCCGGCGCCGGAAATTTTCGCGCCCATGGCGTTGAGGCACTCGGCGAGGTTGACGATCTCAGGCTCGCAGGCGGCGTTTTCCAGCACCGTTTCACCCTTGGCCAGGGCCGCCGCCATCATCAGCACATGGGTGGCGCCGACCGAGACCTTCGGGAACACGTAGCGGTTGCCGACTAGCCGGCCGTTCCTGGTCTTGGCAATGACGTAACCGGTGTCGACGTCGATATCGGCGCCCAGCGCCTGCAGGCCTTCGAGGAACAGATCGACCGGGCGCGTGCCGATGGCGCAACCGCCGGGCAGCGACACCTTGGCCTCGCCCATGCGGGCCAGCAGCGGGCCGATCACCCAGAACGACGCCCGCATCTTCGACACCAGCTCATAGGGCGCCGTCGTGTCGACGATGTTGCGGGCGGAGAAATTGATGGTACGCGAATAGCCCTCATTCTGCTTCTCGCGGCGGCCATTGACCGAATAGTCGACGCCGTGATTGCCGAGGATACGGATCAGCTGCTCGACATCGGCCAGATGCGGCACGTTTTCCAGCGTCAGCGTGTCGTCGGTCAAAAGCGAGGCGATCATCAGGGGCAGCGCCGCGTTTTTCGCGCCCGAGATCGGAATGCTTCCGGAGAGCTTGTTGCCCCCGACAATTCTGATGCGATCCATGGAAGAACGTCCCTCTCGGCCAAAAAGGCCGGTTCAATCGTTTGAGTAGCGGCCCGTCTAGACCATTGGCCGGCTTGGTTCAAGAAATAGGATTTCGCCCACCCCGGGCCAAGAATGGCCGATTTGAGTTAATCTTTTTGTATTTCCCTTGCCGCGCCGAGCCCATCCGGCCGCTGATCTGCATCACCGGTGCGGCGCGAGCGCGACTGCGCCTTGCGCTTCTGCAGATTCGCCCGCAATTGCTCGGCGAGCCGGTCCTTGCGGTTGGTACCGCCCTTTTTTGCTGGACCAGCCCTTTTCAGTGGAATTGTCTTGTCGTCCATCATCCCGTCCCGGCCGGCGACCAGCCAGCTTGCCAATCAGGGATAGCCAACATTGTGGCGCCGCCGTGTCATTGAAAGCTATCCGGCAAAGCCTTTCACAGAAGCGTTGCACTTGGCCTTGCGCTTGCCGGTTCGATATGGCAGAAGCCCCGCCATCAGCGGCTGCGGTAGCTCAGTGGTAGAGCACTCCCTTGGTAAGGGAGAGGTCGAGAGTTCAATCCTCTCTCGCAGCACCATTCCAAGCCGTTGTTTGGCAACAACTATCTGACTTTATTGGTCTTTTTGCCGCCTGTCTGGTACACAGGGGTGGTACACATAAGCTTGAGAATGCCTGGACCTTGGCCACATCCGAAGATCGGCGTCTATTATCTTTGGCAACGCGCGCCCTCCGATTTGAGGGATAGGCGTTCGGGCTGGTGTCGGGCGTGTAGATTAGGCCCGACTTTCTTTTGCCGGCGGCCAGCAAGCACTGGTCCTTCTACTCCCCGACAATGGACGTCGGTGAGCGTACCGAGGTTATCGGATCGGCATGACGAAGGACGATCCTCCACGCGCCTTCCTCCCGGCGGAATATGGTGGTGACTCGAAGCGCAATCGGCACCAGCTTGTCGCCCCCACCGACCTTGGATTGGAACCGCTCGACCTCGATGATGTATCCCAAGTCGGCCGTCGCATACTCCGAGATGCGCTCAAAGCCGATGGCCTTGCCGTGCCGGTAATTGGTGGCGGCCCGTTCCATGGTCTCAGCGGCCTTTCTCCATCCCTTCGCCGGCGGGCCAAAGGGATTGGCAATAATGACGTCGTCCTGTCGCGAGTAGAGGCCTTTCAAGGGCTCAGGATCGCCCTTTACGAAGGCATCCAGAGCCAGATGATCCTGCTCGATAACTTTCGTTAGGTCGGAGGCTAACATCTTAACATTCCCACAGTCTTGCCATGCTTCCCATTTCAAAACTTCAGAAGCGGCAACTTTGTTCCGTTAGCCTGCGCTAAAGTGCCTGCCACCTCCCGGCAGTGGGCAGTGTCGTCGTGGGAACATGCACTGAATGGAGAACAGTGCGACAGCCGAACTGCCCCAACAGGTCAGGAATGTTTGGGACAAAAGTCTGAGCGACCCATCAGACGGGGCGAGTTCTGCGACGGGATCACGCCTGCTGAATCACCAATTCGCTGGTCATGGGAATTCCTCTGAGTGCCCAAGCACCATATTGTGCGAGATCGCGCGCTCATGAATTTTCTCCAGATCGGCACGCGGCGCCGAAGAACACACGGTCGCGTTGAGGTGCAGGGGCACATAAGCAATGCCGGCGTCCGTGCCGCGGAACAGGCAGATGCCATGGTCGTGCCAACCCAATCCATTGCCCGAACGGAATGCTTGTCTGACCTTCTCCTCGTCCAGCCATCTGCGCTGACGGAAGGATTGCGCTGGGAAGCCAGTGATAGCAACAGCGCGTGACAATGACGAGCGCTTGCCGTATATTGACATAAAGATATCCTTATGTGACACGAACAGGCTTGTCGCCAAAGGGATAAAAAATGTCGCAGAGTTCTGCATCGCTGGACGCATTGTTCGGCCCCGTCGCGGCAAAGCCCGACGGGTCGGAAGTGCTTGCGGCGCTGACGGCAGCGGCGCGTGAGCGCATCCTCATCCTTGACGGGGCCATGGGCACGCAGATCCAGGGCCTGGGTTTCGATGAAGATCATTTCCGTGGTGAGGCCTTCGCCGGCTGCGCCTGCCATCAGCAAGGCAACAACGACCTCCTGATCCTGACGCAGCCCGCGGCGATCGAGGAAATCCACTATCAATACGCCATCGCAGGCGCGGATATTCTGGAAACCAACACCTTCTCCTCGACTTCGATCGCCCAGGCCGATTACGACATGGAGGATGCCGTCTATGCTCTGAATCGCGATGGCGCGCGGCTGGTGCGGCGCGCCGCGTTGAGAGCACAGCAGCAGGATGGCAAGCGCCGTTTCGTCGCTGGCGCGCTGGGGCCGACCAACCGCACCGCCTCGATGTCGCCCGACGTCAACAATGCCGGCTATCGCGCGGTGACCTTCGACGAATTGCGCCTCGCCTATGGCGAGCAGCTGCGCGGGTTGATCGACGGTGGCGCCGACATCATCCTGATCGAGACCATCTTCGACACGCTGAACGCCAAGGCGGCGATTTTCGCAGCAGAAGAGATATTCATCGAGAAGGGCGTGCGTCTGCCGGTGATGATTTCGGGTACCATCACCGATCTCTCCGGCCGCACTCTGTCCGGCCAGACGCCGACGGCCTTCTGGCATTCGGTGCGCCATGCCAGCCCGTTCACCATCGGCCTCAACTGCGCGCTCGGCGCCAATGCCATGCGCGAGCATCTGGCCGAGATATCAGGCGTCGCCAACACTTTTGTCTGCGCCTATCCAAATGCAGGCCTGCCCAATGAATTCGGCCGTTATGACGAGAGCCCGGAATTCATGGCGGCGCAGATCGAGGATTTTGCCCGCGAGGGGCTGGTCAATGTCGTCGGCGGTTGCTGCGGTTCGACGCCAGAGCACATCCGCGCCATCGCAGAGGCGGTGAAGAAATATCCGCCGCGCGCCATTCCCGACATCGAGCGCAAAATGCGCCTGTCCGGGTTGGAACCGTTCACGCTGACGGATGAGATTCCCTTCGTCAATGTCGGCGAGCGCACCAATGTCACCGGCTCAGCCAGGTTCCGCAAGCTGATCACGGCGGGTGACTATGTCGGCGCGCTCGACGTGGCGCGCGACCAGGTCGCCAATGGTGCGCAGATCATCGACATCAACATGGACGAGGGGCTGATCGATTCGAAGAAGGCGATGGTGGAGTATCTCAACCTGATCGCCGCCGAGCCCGATATCGCCCGCGTTCCTGTCATGGTCGACAGTTCGAAATGGGAAATCATCGAAGCCGGTCTGAAATGCGTGCAAGGCAAGCCGCTGGTCAACTCCATCTCGATGAAGGAAGGCGAGGCGGCATTCCTGCATCATGCAAGGCTGGTGCGCGCCTATGGGGCTGCGGTGGTCGTCATGGCCTTCGACGAAGACGGCCAGGCCGACACCAAAGCGCGCAAGGTCGAAATCTGCACCCGCGCCTACAAGCTCTTGACCGAGCAGGCGGGCTTCCCGCCCGAGGATATCGTCTTCGACCCCAATGTCTTCGCCATCGCCACCGGCATCGAGGAGCACGATAATTACGGCGTCGACTTCATCGAGGCGACGGGCAAGATCACCGGGACGCTGCCGCATGTCCATATTTCCGGCGGCGTGTCGAACCTGTCGTTCTCGTTCCGTGGCAACGAGCCGGTGCGCGAGGCCATGCATGCCGTGTTCCTCTACCATGCCATCCAGCGCGGCATGGACATGGGCATCGTCAATGCCGGCCAGCTCGCCGTCTACGACACGATCGAGCCGGCGCTGCGCGAGGCCTGCGAGGATGTCGTGCTCAACCGCGTGCCCAAGGCCGGCGGCACCGCCACCGAACGCATGCTGGAGATCGCCGAACGCTTCAAGGGCACGGCGGGCCAAGAAGCCAGGGAGCGCGATCTCGCCTGGCGCGAGCTGCCGGTCGAACAGCGGATCAGCCATGCGCTGGTCAACGGCATCACCGAATTCATCGACGCCGACACCGAGGAAGCAAGGCTTGCAGCAGAACGCCCGCTGCATGTCATCGAAGGTCCGCTGATGGCCGGCATGAACGTCGTCGGCGACCTGTTCGGCGCGGGAAAGATGTTCCTGCCGCAAGTGGTGAAGTCGGCGCGGGTAATGAAACAAGCCGTCGCAGGATTATTGCCGCACATGGAGGCCGAGAAGCTGGCCAACGCCGCCAATGGCATCGACAATGGCGAACGCCAGACGGCGGGCAAGATCCTGATGGCGACGGTGAAGGGCGATGTCCACGACATCGGCAAGAACATCGTCGGCGTGGTGCTCGCCTGCAACAATTACGAGATCATCGATCTCGGCGTCATGGTGCCGGCGGCAAAGATCCTGCAGACGGCGCGCGAGAGACAAGTCGACATCATCGGCCTGTCCGGCCTGATCACGCCGTCGCTCGACGAGATGGCGCATATGGCCGCCGAGATGGAGCGTGAGGGTTTCGACATTCCGCTGTTGATCGGCGGCGCGACGACCAGCCGCGTGCACACGGCGGTGAAGATCCATCCGCGCTACAGCAAGGGCCAGACAGTCTATGTCACCGACGCCAGCCGGGCGGTCGGCGTTGTCTCGTCCTTGCTGTCGAATGACAGCAAGGCGAAGTATGTCGACACGGTGCGCGCCGAATACAAGAAAGTCGCCGACGCGCACGCCCGCTCCGAAGCCGACAAGCAGCGGCTGCCGCTGGCCAAGGCGAGGGCCAACGCGCACCGGATCGACTGGTCTGAATATGAGCCGCCGAAGCCGTCCCTCACAGGTGTGAAGGTCTTCGAGAATTGGGACCTGGCCGAGCTCGCGCGCTATATCGATTGGACGCCGTTCTTCCAGACCTGGGAGCTGAAGGGTCGCCATCCCAAGATACTGGAGGATGAGGCACAGGGACCCGCCGCGCGCCAGCTGTTCGAGGATGCGCAGGCGATGCTGAAGAAGATCATTGCCGAAAAATGGTTCGCCCCGCGCGGTGTCATCGGCTTCTGGCCGGCCAACACCGTCGGCGACGACATCAGGCTGTTCACGGATGACAAGCGATCACAGGAACTGGCGACGTTCTTCACCTTGCGCCAGCAACTGACCAAGCGCGACGGCAAGGCCAATGTCGCGCTGTCGGATTTCGTAGCACCAGTGGACAGCGGCAAGCCAGATTACATCGGCGGCTTCATCGTCACCGCCGGCATCGAGGAAGTGGCGATCGCCGAGCGCTTCGAGCGCGCCAACGACGATTATTCGTCGATCATGGTCAAGGCGCTGGCCGACCGCTTCGCCGAGGCCTTCGCCGAGCGCATGCATGAGAAGGTGCGCAAGGAGTTTTGGGCCTACGCACCAGATGAGAATCTGGCGCCAGACGAACTGATCGGCGAGCCCTATCGCGGCATACGCCCGGCGCCCGGTTATCCGGCGCAGCCGGACCACACCGAGAAGGCGACCTTGTTCCGGTTGCTCGACGGCGAGGGCAATGCGGGCGTGAGCCTGACCGAAAGCTATGCGATGTGGCCGGGCTCGTCCGTGTCGGGCATCTATCTGTCACATCCCGAAAGCTATTATTTCGGCGTCGCCAAGGTCGAGCGCGACCAGGTCGAGGATTATGCACGCCGCAAGGCGATGCCATTGGCCGAGGTCGAGCGCTGGCTTGGCCCCATCCTCAACTACGTGCCGGCACACTATGCCGAGGCGGCTGAATAGCGACGGCAAGTTCTGGTGTCAGCCAGGCCACACGACAACCACATCGCCATGGCATCGTCGAGACACGATGTGCCAATATCGGCATCTGCGCTGGTGGCTGGCCTCTGATCCAAGACGGCGATAAACCCGAGGCAGCCGTCCTTGCAGTTGGAGCGCCAATGACCCTACTCACACGCCGCAGGCTTTTGAAAACAGCCGCGGTTGCCGGCGCGGGCGGCATCGGGCTCTCGGCCCTGGGTCGGCTTGGCGGCTGGGCCGCTGCCGGGCCTGAGCCGGTGGTTCTGCAGACGGCAAAAATCCAGGCGAAGCTGATGGATGTGGGCCAGACCAGGGATGTGCTGACCTACGGCACCGTCGGAATGCCGCCCGTGCTCAGAATGAAGAAAGGCGAGCCCTTTGCCGCCCGTCTTGTCAACGCGATCGACGATCCGACGACGATCCACTGGCACGGCGTTCGCGTTCCAAACAAGATGGACGGCGTCCCGTTCCTGGTCCAGCCCTACGTCTATACCGGCGACCATTTCGACTACGCCTTCACGCCGCCAGACGCCGGCACCTTCTGGTATCACCCGCACTGCAACACGCTGGAGCAGATGGGCCACGGCCTGACAGGGGTGATCGTGGTCGAGAATCCGAACGATCCGAAATTCGATGCCGAGGTCGTCCTTAATTTGCGCGACTGGCGCCTCGGTGACGACGGCCAGTTCATCGACCAGTTCCGGCCGCGCGATGCCGCAAGAACCGGTACCTACGGCACCGTGCGAACCGCCAACTGGCTCGATCAGCCGCAATATGATGCGCCGGCCGGCGGCCTGGTACGGCTCAGGGTGGCGATCACCGACGTCACGCGCATCTATGCTTTTCGCGTCGACGGCGCCGAGGCGACAGTCATCGCACTGGACGGCAATCCGGTGCCGCAACGTTTTTCCCCCGATGCCTTGCTGCTTGGACCGGGACAGCGCATGGAGCTGGCCATCCGCATGCCCGATGGCGAGGGTGCGATCGTAAGCCTGCGGGACGTCAGGGGCACCAAGCCTAAAATTCTGGCGACCTTGCGCGCGGCCGGAAGCTCGCTCAAGCGTGATATCAGCGATGTTGCACCCCTGGAGGTCAATCCGGTGGCGGAGGTGGATCTCACCAGCGCCAAGCATATTTCCCTGGCGCTGAGCGCAACGGCGGAAAACGTCCCGAGCGACGGCATCTGCGGTTCGCTTGGCTACAGTTTCTGGGCAATCAACAAGATGCCGTGGCCGGGCGATACACCGGATCCGACCGCACCGCTGGCCGAATTGAAGCTCGGCGGAAGCTATGTCATCGACATGGAAAACCTGACGCCGCAATCCCATCCGATGCATCTGCACGGCATGAGCTTCAAGGTGCTGTCGTCCTCGACGCGCCAGGTTCAGCCTTTGATTTCCGACACCTATCTCATCCAGCCCAACGAGAAGGTTCAGCTCGGCTTCGTTGCCGACAATCCCGGCGACTGGCTGCTGCACTGCCACATCATCGAGCACCAGAAATCAGGAATGACGAGCTATATCAGGGTGGTGTGAAGCCGCAGCCGAGGGTTTCGTTGGCAAAAGGGGGCGCTTCCCTGCTATTGCCGCCTCCAACTCAAGAACCATAGGACATTTCCTGCATGACCAATGTCGCCCTGACCGGCCTTGCCCGGGATCTCGCCAGGCGTGCCGCCGAGGGTCGCCCTGTGCGCATCGGCGTCATCGGTTCGGGCGAGATGGGCACCGATCTGGTCACGCAAGGCATGCTGATGCCGGGCATTTCGGTCTGCGCCGTTTCTACACGCCGCCCGCACACCGCGCGCGATGCCATCCGTATCGCCTATGGCGATGAAGCCATGGCGGTCGAAGCCGACACCGCGTCGAAAGTCACCGGCGCCATCGAGAACGGCAAGATCGCCATCACCTCCAACGAGATGCTGGTCACCAATCCGTTGATCGATGTCGTCATCGACGCCACCGGCAAGCCGGGTGTCGCCGCCGATTTCGACCTGATGGCGATGGAGCACGGCAAGCATCTGGTGATGATGAACGTCGAGGCCGACGTCACCATTGGCTGCTATCTCAAGCAGCAGGCCGACCGGCTTGGCGTCGTCTATTCGGTCGGTGCGGGCGACGAGCCGTCGAGCTGCATGGAGCTGATCGAGTTTGCGTCGGCGCTCGGCCTAACCATCGTCTCGGCCGGTAAGGGCAAGAACAACCCCCTCAACCACGATGCCGTGCCGGACGACTACCGCGCGGAAGCGATCCGCCGCAACATGAACCCGCGCATGCTGGTCGAGTTCGTCGACGGCTCGAAAACCATGGTCGAGATGTGTGCCATCGCCAACGCCACCGGGCTCGTGCCCGATGTGCCCGGCATGCACGGCCCGAAGGCCGACCGCGACGACCTCGCCAAGGTGCTTATCCCGCGCGAGGATGGCGGGCTGCTGCTAAAGAAAGGCGTCGTCGACTACACGGTCGGCAAGGGCGTCGCGCCCGGCGTCTTCGTCATCGTCGAGGCGAAGCATCCGCGCATCATCGAGCGCATGGACGATCTGCATATCGGCCACGGCCCCTATTACAGCCTGTTCAGGCCGTATCATCTGACCTCGCTGGAAGTGCCGCTGACCGCCGCCCGCATCGTGCTTTTCGGCAAGCCCGACATGGTGCCGCTGCCAAGGCCAGTGGCCGAAGTGTGCGCCGTCGCCAAGCGCGACCTTGCCGCCGGCGAGACCTTCGATGCGATCGGCGAGACCTGCTACCGTTCCTGGACCATGACCGTCGGCGAAGCCCGTGCCCAGCGCGCCGTGCCGGTCGGCCTGCTCGAGGGCGGCAAGGTGCTGAAACCGGTCAGGAAAGGCGAATTGCTGACCGCCGACAACGCCGCTCCCGACCAGACGACGAGGCTGTTTGCCTTGCGCCGGCTGCAGGACGAAATGCTGTACGGGGCTGAAGGCCGCGCGCCTCTGGCGGAGCGGTTGGCCGACATTGCCGTCGATTTGAGGACCAAGGCGGGCGAGGACGGTCGCGTCGTGAGCAAGAACGAGATCGACGACATGTGGGGCGGCAGCCAGAATGAGGCCTGACCAGGGGCACACGGGGTTGATGGGTTGGACGGCCTATTGGCGGCCCGGATTTCGTCGTTCGTTTGGATTGATCAGCATAAACATTCGGGATTGACCGAAGCCTTCCCCTTCGTCATCCACGGGCGGAGCAAGGAGCGGAGCGACGCAGCGCAGACCCGAGGATCCATGCCGCGACCTTGATCGAGGAATGCAGCGGAGCAGAATTCTGCGCCGTAGCGGCGCTCGGATGTCACGGCATGGATCCTATGGTCTGCACCGCGTCGCTTCGCTCCTTGCTCCGCCATAGGATGACGAAGCGATGGGCGTTTCCGCCAAGGCGTCAACGCAAGGAGCTACCGGCCTACTTCCCGAGTTCGATCGATCGCAGCCGCGCAGCCTCCACCGCCTCTGTGAGAAGGCGCGTCAGCCGGTCCTCGCCCATCAGCACCTCCAGCGCCGCGGCCGTCGTCCCCTTGGGGCTGGTCACCTGCTGGCGTAGCACGCCCGGCTCCTCGCCGCTTTCGGCGGCGAGCGAGGCGGCGCCGTAGACGGTCTGCATGGCGAGCAGCTTGGCGGTCGCTGTCGGCAGGCCGGCCTTCTCGGCGGCCACGGTCAGCGCCTCGATGAAATGGAAGATATAGGCTGGCCCCGACCCGGACACGGCAGTCACCGCATCCATCAGGCCCTCGTCATCGATGGTGGCCCCCTCGCCGCGCCCCGGCCGCCGGGCGGCGCCGCCACGCGTGGGGGCGTGGGCTCACAGCCCGTTGGGATACCCCCCCCTCATCACCCTGCCCATTTAGGG
>NZ_JAMYSA010000105.1:0-20339 GCF_040321735.1 Mesorhizobium sp. M0293 | reverse complement strand
AGATCCACACGCCGATGTGGGTGGTCAGCGATGCCGCCCGCGAAGCAATCGACCTGATCGAGCGCGCGGTCGAAAAGCGCCAGGTGCTGACCATCGACTACTCGGACGAGGCCGGCCGCGGCACCGCCCGCGATATCCGCCCGCTTGGCTTGTGGTTCTGGGGCAAGGTGTGGACGCTGGTCGCCTGGTGCGAGATGCGCGACGATTTTCGCGCCTTCCGCATCGACCGCATCGCCTCGGTGGTCATCGCCGGCCGCATCTTCAAACCGGAGCGCGGCAAGCAGCTTGCCGACTTCTACCGGGCCGTGGAGCGCAGCGAGGATTACGGCATGGCGCCGGATCGCGCCGCGCGAACCTGAGAAAACGGCACAAAAAAGCCCGCTCGAAGCGGGCTTTTTCCATTGGGCGTGCGACGTCTCACTCGTCGTCGTCATTGTCCGTGTTCTTCGACTTCAGCGCCGAGAGCTTGGCGAACACGGCGTTGGCATCGAGTTCGGCATCCTCGTCCTTCGGTTTCTCGGGAGCCGGCACCAGCCGCTCGGTCAAGGCCGCCGGCAACAGCGTGTCACCGACCGGCTGCGCCTGTTCGCGACCGCGCGAGGCGCGATTGACTTCCATGTCGAGGTCGATCTGCGACGCAAGGCCCAGCGTCACCGGGTCCATCGGCTGCAGATTGGCGGAGTTCCAGTGCTTGCGCTCGCGGATCTGCTCGATCGTCGACTTGGTGGTGCCGACGAGGCGCGAGATCTGCGCGTCCTTGAGCTCGGGATGGTTGCGCACCAGCCAGAGAATTGCATTCGGCCGGTCCTGGCGCTTCGAAAGCGGCGTGTAGCGCGGACCCTTGCGCTTGGATTCGGGCACCCGCACCTTGGGGTCCGAAAGCTTGAGGCGCTGGTTCGGGTCTTTCTCGGCGCGCGCGATCTCGTCGCGGGTCAGCTGGCCGGTCATGATCGGGTCCATGCCCTTGATGCCTTGCGCCGATTCGCCGTCGGCGATCGCCTTGACCTCGAGCGGATGCAGCCCGCAGAACTGCGCGATCTGCTCGAAGGAAAGCGCGGTGTTGTCGACCAGCCAGACGGCGGTCGCCTTGGGCATAAGCAGCGTATTGGCCATTTAAAAAATCCTTCTCGTTCGCCCGCGTTCCCGCGCGGGCGGTGGTTTAGAGCCACCAAAATGGGAAATTCGCGGCCTGTATAACCGTTCCATTGTTGTTTCGCAATGTTTTTGGAAGCAACGGCAGGGCAACGAACTCGGGTTAACGGGTTCCTTCGCAGCCTTCGCCTGCGCATTGGCTGACGGAGCATCAAACGAAAAACCCGCCTTGCGGCGGGTCACTGGCGCAAATCAGCACCATGGACGAATATGTACCATAGCTGAGGGCACGGAGTCAAGAAAAAATTCCTATCGTGAAAAGCTGCCGGCACAAAAGCTGCTGACACCGCCGAACTGGCTGTCGCCAGGGCGCTCGCGCCATTGCCGCGAGCGAAACTGCGCCCAAAACGACAAAACCCGCCGGACAGGGTCCAGCGGGCTCGGAACCGGCGACGGCAAAACCGTCTGCTTCGGCTCTTGCTTCTACGGCATGGTCCGCTCCTTGGAGCGGACCATGCTCAAATCAGATGGCCCTGCGGGCGATCTTTTCGATATCGCCACGGTTGATGCCGAGATCGCTGAGCTGACGTGCGTTGAGGCGGTTCAGTTCGCGCACGGTCTCGTTGTACATGCGCCAGTTACGGAAAGCGCGGATCGGGTTCATGGTAGTCCTCCAAGGATTGTTCGTTTCGATGATGCTCAAATAGTCATCATCGATGAGGACTTGAATGGCTGATTTTGCATAGCAATGATGCAAATGCTGCATTGCAGCATTAAGCTTCTGTTCATCTCGTAGGCAGTGAGGCGCCGCTCAGGACGTGTCGAGATCCAAGCGATGCCGGCCTAGCCGACGTCGAGCACGATCTTGCCGATATGCTCGCCGTCTTCCATGCGCTCATGCGCCCGCCAGGCTTCGCTGAGCGGGAAGATCATGTCCATGACGGGAGCGACCTTGCGGGTACCGAGCAACGGCCATACCTGCGCTTCCAGCGCCGCCGCGATCGCCGCCTTGAACTCCACGGTGCGCGGCCTCAGCGTGGAACCGGTGTGGACGAGCCGCTTGACCATGATCTTCGAAAAGTCCGCGCTTGCGACAGCACCGGCCTGCACGGCGATCTGGACGATACGGCCTTCGACCGCCGCGGCCTCGTAGTTGCGCGCCACGTAGTCGCCGCCGACCATGTCGAGGATAACATTGGCGCCCTTGCCGCCCGTTGCCTCCTTCACCGCGGCAACGAAATCATCCTCGCGATAGTTGATCGCGCGGTCGGCGCCGAGCTTCAGGCAGGCATCGCATTTCTCCTTGCTGCCGGCAGTGGTGATCACATAGGCGCCGAAGGCCGAGGCCAGCTGGATTGCGGTGGTGCCGATGCCGGAAGAGCCGCCATGGACGAGCAGCGTCTCGCCGCGCTTCAGGCCGCCGCGCTCGAACACATTGTGCCAAACGGTGAAGTAGTTTTCCGGCGCGGCCGCAGCTTCGGTGTGGGTGAAGCCGGCCGGCAGCGGCAGGACGCTGCCGGCATGAACCTTGACATACTCGGCATAGCCGCCACCGGGCGTCAGCGCGCAGACGCGGTCGCCGATGCGCCAGCGCGATATGTCATCGCCAACGGCCGCCACTTCGCCCGACGCCTCGAGGCCCGGCAGGTCCGACGCGCCGGGCGGCGGCGGATAGGCGCCCTTGCGCTGCTGGATATCCGGCCGGTTGACGCCGGCGGCATGCACCTTGATCAGGATCTCGCCGGGACCGGGCTGCGGTACGTCGCGCGTTTCCGGCTTCAGCACCCGTGGGCCACCCGGCTCCGAGATCGCTATGGCCGTCATTCTTGCCGGAATTTTCTGTCCGTTCGCCATGACATTTCCCGTCTTTCCTCGCCGTTATCCGATCGGCTGTTTGCATCGACGCCCCTGCCCTATGTATGCTGATTGCCAAATCAGGCAAATGGCCAAATCAGGGAGGAGCGACGATGGCGATCTTCGACGACGAACCCAAGAAGGCGCGCCCGCACGAGATCGGGCAGGACCTCTCGCTGCTTTCCGTTGGCGAGCTGTCGGAACGCATCGGCATCTTGCGCGAGGAGATCGCCAGGCTGGAGGCCGAGCTCAAGGCCAAGGACACCACCAAATCGGCTGCCGAGGCGCTGTTCCGCCGCGGATAGAAGCGCGGGCGCAAAGCCCGCCGCCGAAAAACCCGAATGCGACTGTCCTCAGACCCAGCGCCCCTGTCAAACATGAGCCGGATCAAACAATGTTCGCAACCTACCGTCCGATCCTCTCGCTGCTTCGCGGCACCGCCTTCCTGCTGGCAGCGTCTGGATTGCACGGGCTGCTGCTGCCCCTACGCGGTCAGTTGGAAGGCTTCTCGACCGCATCGCTCGGCCTGATGGGCACGGCCTGGGCCGGCGGCTTCGTCACCGGCTGCTTCTTCGCGCCGCGCATCGTACGCCGCGCGGGCCACGTGCGCGCCTTCGGCGCCTTTGCCGCGTCGGGCGCCATCGTGGCGCTGCTCACCGGCCTGATCATCGACGAATATGTCTGGATCCTGCTGCGCGCCTTCACCGGCTTCACCATGGCCGGCGCCTTCATGGTCATCGAAAGCTGGCTGAACGAGAAGGCCACCAACGAGAATCGCGGCACCGTCTTCGGCCTCTACATGATGGTCACCTATGCCTCGATCATGGGCGGGCAGATGATCGTCGCCGGCGGCGACGTGAAATCGGCGTCGCTGTTCATGATCACCGGCATCCTGTTTTGCCTGTCGCTCATTCCGACCGCGGTCTCGACCGCCTCCCACCCCAAGCCGCTGCAGGATGTCTCGCTCGACGTCAAAGGCCTTTATGCCAATTCGCCGGTTTCGGCGGTCGCCTGCGTGTTGATCGGCATTGCCAACGGGGCCTGGGGCACGCTTGGCGCGGTCTACGGCGCCCGCATCGGCATCTCCACGGCCGAGATCGCCCTGATGATGAGCCTTGTGGTCGTTGCCGGTGCCGCCATGCAGCTTCCGGCAGGGCGCATGTCCGACAAGACCGACCGGCGTTTCGTGCTGGCGGGGGCGGCTTTCGGTGCGGCCTTGTTCGCGCTCATGATCTTCCTGTTCGAGCCACGCTCCGGCGTTTTCGTCATCGTCTTCACTGCAGCCTATGGCGCCTTCGCCTACACGCTCTATTCGATCGCCGTGGCGCATGCCAACGACCACGCGCGCTCGGAGGATTTCGTCAAGGTGTCGGGCGGCCTGCTGCTGCTCTACGGCTTTGGCACGATGATCGGACCCTTGCTGGCCGCCGCCCTGATGGGCTGGATGCGCCCGGAAGGCCTGTTCCTGGCGACCGCCTTCGCGCATCTTTGCCTGGCGGGCTATACGCTGCTGCGCATCAGCCGCCGCGCTCCGGTGCCGATCGGCGATCGTGACGCCTTCAAGACGCAGCCGGCCGACCGTTCGGTGACGCCGGAAGCATTGCGGCTTGATCCCAGAAGAAAAGCAGAAGCAGACGGTTGAGATTCGAAAGGCTTTGCCTCACTAATACAGGCATGATGTTTTCCGACGCCTTCATGGCGATTGCCGATCCCAATCGGCGCCATCTTCTGGAAGAACTTCGCCGCGGCCCGAAAACCGTCACCGAACTGGCCGCCGGCTTGCCGGTTTCACGCCCGGCCGTCTCGCAACATCTGAAAGTGCTGCTCGATGCCGGCCTGGTCAACGCCAAGCCGGAAGGGACGAGGCGCGTCTATGCGGTGAGCAACAACGGCTTCCTCAAACTCAACATCTGGCTCGATCAGTTCTGGGAAGCCTGACCCCGTTCGCAACACGCGCCGCGAAGATCAAGCTTCGCTGCGCAAGAAGGCGCCCCGCTCGGTCAGCACCCTCGCCCAGCTGGCTGACCGAAGCAGCATCGCGATCAGCCGTTGTTGTAAGGAAAGAACTTGAAGTAAGGCTGCGCCTCCTCGATCACCCGGGCGAAGGAAAGCCGCTGCAGCAGCCGGTCGTGATAGCGCTTCACGGCCGGGTAGTTGTCGCCGAACGGCTCGACCTTGTTGGCATAGAACAGCGCGGGGGATGCAGCGCAATCGGCCATGGTGAAGGCGTCGCCCATCGCCCAGGTCCTGGAGAGCATCTCCTGCTCGATGATGGCGTAGGAAATGCGCAGCTGGGCACGAGCCTGCTCGACGCCGAACGGATCGGTCTTGTCCTGCGGCCGTAGCCTATCACCGACGATCTTCTGCATCGGCTCCTGCACATAAAAATCATAGAAGCGATCGGCTTGGCGGATCGCCAGCGCCAGGTCTATGTCGGCGGGAACGAGGTCGACCGGCCCCGGATAGTGCGCGGCCAGATATTCGACGACGATGGTCGATTCCAACACTGTGCGGTCGCGCGCATCGTCGCGCAGCGCCGGCATCTTGCCTGTCGGCGAAATCTTCAGGAAGGCCGCGCGCGACTCGGCATCGCCGAGATCAACAATGACCGGCGAGAACGGCGTGCCGTTCTCGTACAGCGCGATCAGCGGCTTCCAGCAGAAGGAGGCCAGTGGATGGAAATGGAGTGTCAGGGACATGTCTTGCTCGTCGGTCTCGTGGTTCGTCGATGGCCGGCACTGCGCTGCCAACCGGAGGCAAATACTGAAGCATTAACTTTGCGACAGGCGCTGTCCGTCAAGGCCTGCTTTTGTCGCCGTAAGCGGCTTGGGTATGGGCGACGATAGCGGCGGATATCTTCGTCCAGTCGTCCGGATGCAGCTCATGGCCGCCGCCTTCGATGCGAATGATTTTCGCGCCGGAGACCGCCTCGGCCAGCGCCTCGCCATGCTCGACCGGGAAGATCGGATCCGCCGTGCCATGGATGACCAGCAACGGCGCCGTCATCTCGTGCAGCCGGCCCTTCCATGCGTCACCGCCCCGAAGCATGAAATGGTTGGTCGCGCTCAGGAAACCGCCGGAACGATCGTAGTCCCGCTCAACGAAGGCACGCATCCGGGCCTCGTCGAATGGGTGCGCGGTGCTGGCGATCGCCCGCGCATCCCTGACGATGAAATCGATGACCTGGCCACGATCCGACCAATCGACCTGAGCGCCCTCGGCTGAATGCTCGGCATAGGCATCGCCCGTCTGCGGCAGATGCGAAGTGTCTGTCCCCACCGGCGAACTGCTGATCACGGTCAGCGACGCGACGCGGGATGGGTGCTTGAGCGCCACAAGCTGTGCGATCATGCCGCCCATCGACATGCCGACGACATGCGCCTTGCCGATGCCGTGCTCGTCGAGGACATGCATCGCATCGTCCGCCATGTCGTCGAATGTGTAGGGCGGCTCGCCCGGTCTGTATTTGGTCGAACGGCCGGTATCGCGATTGTCATAGCGGATCACGAACAGGCCGGCATCGGTCAGTTTCCGGCACAATGCTTCCGGCCACCAGAGCATGGAGGCCATCGCTCCCATGATCAGCAACAGCGGTGGGTTTGCCGGATCGCCAAAGGACTCGGACATGATTATGGGACGTTCGATCGTCGTCATGGCGTAGTCTCCCTCTTCGCAATACTGATTGCATTTTGCAATCAGTTGCACGATAATAAAACTGATACGATAATGCAACCGGTTTTGGAGAAGAAATCTCATGAGCATGGATCGCCGGTCCGGATGCCCGATCAACCTGTCGCTGGAAGTGTTCGGCGACCGCTGGAGCTTGATCATCCTTCGCGACATGATCTTCGGCGGCAGACGCCACTTTCGCGAACTGCTCAACGGATCGATCGAAGGCATCGCCTCCAACATCCTCGCTGACCGGCTGAAGCGGCTGATGGAATTGGGCATGCTGACCAAGGCCGACGATCCGTCGCACAAGCAGAAGGCGATCTACAGCCTGACCGAGATGGCGATCACGCTGGTGCCGATCCTGGCCCATCTCGGCGCCTGGGGCCGCGTCTGGTTGCCGGTCAGCGACGAATTATCGATCCGCGCCGAACTCTTGGAAAAGGGCGGACAGCCGATGTGGGACAAGTTCATGGACGAGTTGCGCCACGAACACCTCGGCATGCCGCTCAACACAGCTTCGGGTCCTTCCGTCCGCGCGACCTTGCAGGCCGCCTATGAGGAGGTGGTTGCCAGCAAGGCGCTCGCCGCCAGCACGGCCGCGTAGCCAACTTTATTTTCCCGTTTGGAGCCCCGCTCTGCTAGAAGAGACGGAAAATCACAATTTACGGGATTGGATAAGGTCTTGGTTGAAAACTCTCGGGATGCTGCCCGCGCGCGCGCCGACCTGCGTTTCAAGAAGCAGGAAGAGGCGGCGACCGTCCGTCAGAAGGCAATGGCCGAATACGTCGCCGAGAGCGACGCCCGCCAGGCCAAGACCAACAAGCTGCGGGCGCTGCGTCTCGCCAAGGAAGCCGAAGATCTTGCCAATGCGCCGGCGGCACCCGCCAAGAAGCCGACCCGCGCCAAGAAAAAATAGCCGTCCCCCAGACACGTCTGGAGCGCCACAAGCGGCAACGCGTATCCGGATGGTGTCAGCGAAGGCCGCTTTCCATCCCGCCTCTTCACGCGAAGCAATTTCAACCGAAACGGGGATGTTATCTCGCCCGTCGACGGTCAATGATCGACGCGTTTTCAAACAGGAGACTGCCATGACCGCACTGCCGCTCGAAAAAGCCAGGCAAATCATCGATGCCGCCTTTGCCAAGGGCGCCGATCTCAAGCTCAAGCCGCTCGGCGTCTCGGTGCTGGATGCCGGCGGACATCTGGTCGCCTTCCAGCGCCAGGACGGCGCCTCGTTCCTGCGCCCGCAAATGTCGGCCGGCAAGGCCTATGGTGCACTGGCCATCGGCATGGGCTCGCGCAAAGTCGAGGCCTTCGCCAAGGAACGCCCGCATCTCGTCGCCGGCATCTCGGACGTCTCGGGCGGGCGCGTGCTGCCGGTCGTCGGCGGCGTGCTGATCCGCGACAAGGCCGGTGCCATCATCGGTGCCGTCGGCATTTCCGGCGATACGTCGGACAATGACGAGGCCGCGGCCATCGCCGGCATCGAGGCAGCCGGTTTCACCGCCGATCCGGGCTGAGCATCGGCGCCGGTCCGGCTCTAATTCAGATTGATGTCCCGGCTGGCCGACCGCATCGACACCGCGAATCCGGCCAGCACATCGAACAGCGCGATGACCATCAGCGTGAAGAAGACGGAATGGGCAGCGCCCTTCACCAGCAGGAACTCGACCAGGAACGCCACGAAGACCAGGGTCGACAGAAGGTGGTCCATGATCGAGGCATTGGTGGTGCGCACCGACTTCGCCATTTCGAGGAACAGGAAGATCAGCCCGATCAGCACCATCAGGTCGCCAAGCGTCATCGAGAACACCCCGCCCGACATCATGCTGAACGAGAAGACCTCGCTCGCCCACGGATCGTCACCGCTGCCGAATATTCCCAGCAGGCCGAGATTGTAGAGCACGAAAGGCACGATCAGCAGCGGAATGGCACCGAACATCTGGCGTCTCCATGTGGGGGCAATCCTTTGTAGAATGCGCCACAAGCACGCCGTCAAGATGTTTCGGTGGCAGCGTTGAACACGGTCGAAGACCGCACGCAACAACCATGTCAGTTGGTTGACCGGCTGGAGAACCGCGACGATTGCCGCCCACGCTTCGAAATGCGCGCTATTTCTCCGCCAAACGCAAAAAGACCGGCCACCGGCCGGTCATTTTGTAATTCAAACCTTTGGAAAAGCTGGTCTCAGCTTTCCTTGGGCGTCAACACCTGGCGACCGCGATACATGCCGGTCTTCAGGTCGATATGGTGCGGACGGCGCATTTCGCCGGAATTCTTGTCCTCGACATAGGTCGGGGCCTTGAGTGCGTCGGCCGAGCGGCGCATGCCGCGCTTGGACGGAGAGGTTTTTCGTTTCGGAACGGCCATGGATATGCTCCACTACATGGTCAAAAAGCCCCGCCCGCCCTCGTGAAAGGGCCATGTCGGGGCCGGAATCTGAGAAAGTCGGGTGCCCTATACACGCCCTGTGCCGTTTTGGCCAGCACTGGCGCGAATTTTTTTGAGTTGGCTAGCGCAGGCAACCGACATAGGCGCCGGAGCGGCCGGCGCGCCGCTCGATCAGATTGGCCAGCCGTCTCAGGCCCGGTCCGGGTTTGGCCGGATTTCGGGCGATCGGATTGGGCAAGGAGACGGCAAGCAGGGCGGCCTGCCGTCGTGACAGCTGTTTTGCCGAAACGCCGAAATGATGCTGTGCCGCAGCCTCGATACCGTAGATGCCCGGCCCCCATTCGGCGATGTTGAGATAGATTTCCATGATGCGCCGTTTAGACATCACCGCGTCGAAGTAGACGGCCAGCGGCAGTTCGACCACTTTGCGCACCGAACCCAGCGGCCGCGACCAGAGAAAGAGGTTCTTCACCGTCTGCATGGTGATGGTGGAGGCGCCGCGCGTTGCTTCACCGGCCAGCGCGTCGTCGACGACGCCCCGCAATTCGCCGAGATCGACGCCACGATGGAAGCAGAACTGCCCGTCCTCCGACATGATGACGGAATTGGCCAGCACCGGCGACACGTCATCGATCGATACCCAGCGGCGCTCATAGCCGGAGAATGTCGCCAGGTCCTTCAGCATCAGCGTCGAGACCGGATGCACGAAGAATGGCAGGTACAGGAGCGTCAGCACCGTCGGTATAAACGCCAGCACCGCGGCCACGGTGATACCGCGCCGGACCCAGCGTTTGAGACTGCGGCGGTTCACGCCTCGCGATCTCGTCGCCATGTCCAGCTTTTCGGTTTCATGATCGACGATCGGTTCCGCCAAGCCGCCCAACCCGTGCTCTCCCTGCCCCGGCATAATGGCGCTTGGCTTCTTGCGCAATGTCTGAGTGTCGGCTACCGGTCCCGACCATGACGAATGACGACGAAATGGCGTTCGAAATGGCGCTTATCAGACGGGCAGCCGCCGTCGAGGTGCTGCTGCGGCGGTTGCTCGACGATCGTTCGCTTTCGGGCGAGATCGCCCGGCCTGACCGGCTGATGGCTGCGATGCGCCACGGCGTGCTGAACGGCGGCAAGCGCCTGCGCCCCTTCCTGGTCATGGAAAGTGCGGCCCTTTTTTCCGCTGACGGCGAGGCGGCACTGCGCGTCGCGGCAGCACTTGAATGCGTGCATTGCTATTCGCTGATCCACGACGACCTGCCCGCCATGGACGACGATGATTTGCGCCGCGGCCAGCCGACGGTGCACAAGGCCTTCGACGAGGCGACCGCCATCCTGGCCGGCGACGCCTTGCTGACGCTGGCATTCGACATCATCGCCGGCGAGGCGACCGCTCTGCCGGCGGAACGGCGGGTAGCCCTGGTGCTGGCGCTTGCTCGTGCGGCCGGAGCCGGTGGCATGGTCGGCGGCCAGAAGCTCGACCTCGAAGCCGAACAGGCGCCGCCGGACGAGACCGGCATCATCCGGCTGCAGGCGATGAAGACCGGCGCGCTGATCCGCTTCGCTTGCGAGGCAGGCGCACTCATTGCCGGCGCCTCCGCCGAGGATCGCGAGCGGCTGGCCGAATTCGGTTCCGCGATCGGCCTTGCCTTCCAGCTTGCCGACGACCTGCTCGACCTGACCGCCGATGCCAGCCAGATGGGCAAGGCGACCGGCAAGGACGCTGCCGCCGGCAAGGCGACGCTGGTCGCGCTGCATGGCGCGAATTGGGCGCGCAGCCAGCTTCACGGCCTCGTCGAACAGGCGCATGCACTGCTTGAGCCCTATGGCGACGGTGCCCAGCTTCTAAAGGAAGCGGCGACGTTCGTGGCGGCGCGTAACAGCTGAGGTTGGACCCAACCAGGACATCGGACTGACCGAAGCATGCTCGTCCTCCGCCGGCCGGTTCAGAAATAGAACTTGAGTGGAAGCCTGCCGAAGCAGAGGATCGATATGGCTTTGCCATCCACACGGCAACCACGCGGTGCGGACACAGTTGGAGGGATGCCATGTCGACCACCGACAAGCTGTTCACCGGTTCCATTCCCGAGATCTACGACCGGGCGATGGTGCCGCTGATCTTCGAGCCTTATGCGCAGGATCTGGCGGAGAGAGTGTCGAAGCTCGGGCCGCAATCGGTGCTCGAAGTGGCGGCGGGCACCGGTGTGGTGACGCGTGCGCTGGCAGCAAGATTGCCGGCGCAAACACGCATCGTGGCCACCGACCTTAACCAGCCCATGCTCGACCACGCGCGCACGCGGATGACGGACGATCCTCGTATCATCTGGCAGCAGGCCGACGCCCAGGCGCTGCCCTTCGAGGATGCCCGGTTCGACGCCGTGGTCTGCCAATTTGGCGCGATGTTCTTCCCCGATCGGGTGGCCGCCTATGGCCAAGTTCGGCGGGTGATGCGACCGGGCGGGCATTTCCTGTTCAACGTCTGGAGTGCCATCGAAGAGAACGAGTTCGCCGAAGAAGCAACGCGGGCGCTCGGCGATTTCTTCCCCGCCGATCCACCTCGCTTCATGGCGAGGACCCCGCACGGCTATCACAATGCGGACGTCATCCGCGCCGACCTGCATGCCGCCGGATTTCGCGACGTCACCATCGAGCCTCTGGGCGCCGTGAGCGCCGCTCCGTCGCCGTATGAGGCGGCCGTGGCTTATTGCCAGGGCACGCCCCTGCGGGCCGAGATCGAGGCCCGCGGCGGCTCGCTGGAGGAGGTAACGCGACACGTTGCAAATGCCATGGGGAAACGGTTCGGGGAAGGTCCGGTGAGAGGCCGCATCCGCGCCCTCGTCGTGACGGCAGCCTGATGCATGTCGCTCAAAAGTCTGCTCGGTTTGGAAGACATGCATAAAAACAAACATCTGAAGCGGATCGCCTGAATTCCGTTCAGACGCCACACGCTTTGGCGACGAAAGGACGGTCAAAAAGCTGTCATCTATCCGGTGGTCCGCATGGTTCCCCTATCCACACGAAATTTTAATGTAAATGAAGCGTAATCCCGACCATTAAAATGGTGCGTATGTGTTGGGGTTGCGCATGCCTGAATATTCGTCCTTCATCCGGTCGGTCCGGATTCGCTATATTTCAGGATTGCTGATCTTCGCCCTGGCCTCGACCGCCATCGTGCTTGCGCTCGATCGTGTCAATTCCTTTCGCCGGGACATCGATGCGCTGAGCAGCAACCTCGTCGTCTTCACCCGCGACCTGCGCAACGCGACCAGCTTCGCCGAGACGACCGGCACCGCCTGGCGGGCGGAGACACGCGATGCGCTGACCACATCGGCGCGCGGCCATTCAGAACGCCTGACCGGTGAGATCGAGATACTGACCGCGCAGTTTGCAGCGGTCCGGCCGCGCCTGTCGACCAAGACCGTCAACGAACTCCAATCCGCTTCCGTCAACGGCGACCTGTTCTGGTCGCCGCGCGACATGGTGCGCAACTTCAACCTGATGTCGGTGGCGCAGAAGGTCGATGAATGGAGCTATCGCGAAATCCGCAACCAGAACGACCTGTTCGCCCAGCCCATGCTGGTCCGCGTCCGCACCGCCATGGACGATGAGCGCCATCTGGCCGATGCCTCCAGCGACAGGCTGCTGCTGTGGGCGAGCGGCATCCTGTTCGCAGCCCTTGCCATCGTCGCCTTCTGGATCTTCCGGCCGATGGAAGTGGCGATCCGCCGCGCCTTTGCCGAATCCGCCGAATCCCTGTTCAAGGCCGAGGCAGCCGACCGCGCCAAGTCGGAATTCCTGGCCAATATGAGCCATGAAATCCGTACGCCGATGAATGGTGTGCTCGGTATGGCTGAACTGCTGGCCAAGACCGATTTGACGGCGCGTCAGAAGACCTTCACCGACGTCATCGTCAAATCCGGTAACGCGCTGCTCACCATCATCAACGACATTCTCGATTTTTCGAAGATCAATGCCGGGCAACTCACCCTCGATCCTGCTCCCTTCCGTCTCTCCGAGGCGGTCGAGGATGTGGCGACGCTGGTCTCGGCACGCGTCGCCGAAAAGAACCTCGAACTGATCGTGCGTGTCGACCCGCGCCTGCCGGCCCATGTCGTCGGCGACGCCGGCCGGTTCCGGCAGATCATCACCAACCTGCTCGGCAACGCGGTGAAGTTCACCGAAAAAGGTCATGTGCTGATCGATGTCGGCGGCGAGATCGTCAATGACGTGGTCCAGCTCAAGGTTCGCGTCGAAGACACCGGCATCGGCATCCCGGCCGAAAAGCTGCAGAACGTGTTCGAGAAATTCGCCCAGGTCGCCGGTTCGTCGACCCGCCGCCACGAGGGCACTGGCCTTGGCCTCGCCATCGCCGCCCGCCTCGTCGACTTGATGGCAGGCAAGATTGGCGTCGAGAGCGAGATCGGCCGCGGCTCGGTTTTCTGGTTCGCGGTGCCGTTGCCGGCGCATCAGGCCGCGGCTCGCGACGAGATCGTGCCGGTCGACGTCACCGGCGCGCGCGTGCTGGTCATCGACGACAATCCGGTCAACCGAGAAATCCTGCTCGAGCAGCTCAGAAGCTGGAGCTTCGATTGCGCCGCCGCCGAAAGCGGCGCCGTGGGCCTGGCCTTCCTCGATCGCGCCTGCCAACTGGGAGCCGCCGTCGACTGCATCATCCTCGACTACCAGATGCCGGGCATGAACGGCGCCGATGTCGCCAGAGCCATTGCTTCCGACAGCCGGCTGTCTTCCATCCCGGTGGTATTGCTGACCTCGGTCGACCAGGTCGATTTCGGCAAGATGATCATCGACTTCGGCATTGCCGCGCACCTGACCAAGCCGGCGCGCTCCGCGGTCCTGCTCGGCACCGTCATCTCGGTCGTCCAGAAGGCCCGCTCGCAGGTCGGCAAGGCGCAGTTCGTCCGCGAACCGATCGTGCAGGCTCCGCCGACAGCGCCGCCTGCCTTCACCGTCATTCGCGGTCCGGCGATGCCGGTCGCGTTGGTGCCGGAATCGACGGCCACGCCGAACGGACCGATCGACATCCTCATTGCCGAGGACAATGACGTCAACCGGCTGGTGTTCGGCCAAATCCTCAACGGGTTGGGCCTCAGCTACCGCATCGCCGGCAACGGCCGCACGGCGGTCGAGATGTACCGGGCGCTGCGCCCCAAGCTGATCCTGATGGATGTCTCGATGCCGGAGATGAACGGCTACGAAGCAGCCCGCGCCATCCGAGCCATGGAGGTCTCGACGGGCACCCACATACCGATCATCGGCGTCACCGCGCATGCGCTGAAGGGCGATCGCGACAAGTGCATCGAAGCCGGTATGGACGACTATCTGCCGAAGCCGGTTTCGCCCGACCGCCTCGGCACCAAGATCGGCACCTGGCTCAGCGAAACGGTGGTGGCGAAGACGGCGTAGCCTGCATCCGCAAATGCCTCAGACGGCCGCGTCCAGTTGATAGCGGCGCATCCAATCGAGGCTAGTGTCGTCGGAGAGCTTTGCAACGCCAGGGCTTACATCCTCGGCGTCGGGTGCTCGGACCCCCAGGGCTTCGCAGATGATCAGCAAGGTCGCAGCCGGATTCGCGGCGAGGCGCTCATAGCTGACCCGCAGCGGGACTATGCCTTGCTCTTCGAACCAAATGTTCCAGGCTGCGTCATGGGTCTCGAGTTCCGTGACCTCTCGTTTGATACGCTCGAAATCATATTGGGGCTCTTTCGGTGGTGCGACTCTTTCGATCTCGGTGCCGTCGGGAGCGATATGCCAAAGACCGGTCTGCTCTGCCTTGATCAGGGAGACAGCCTGCGCAAGCTTGTCCTCTCGCGAGAGGTGTATGTAGAGAATTTGGCCGAATGCTCTTTCGAACCGCGCTCTGTCAGATGGCAGCTTTGGGAAAATCCGGTCGAGGATTGCCGAAAGCTCGTCCAGATTTTCGCGCATCAGACGAAGGCCGAAAATGCTTGTGCCACCCTTGCCGGCATCGATCGCCGCATCGAGATAGGCGACATTGAAGTCGAGCTCGCTCATCGTGTCGCGGTCAGGCAGCTTCCACTCTTCGGCCCACTCCGGCACGTCCTGCCGCCGATAGAACGAGTGAGGATCGCCGGCCGTCTTCGTGGACGCCAGGAGCTTGCACAGCAAAGTGCTGCCGGTCCTCGGCGTGCCGCAGAGAATGTAGCCGTCAAACATATAACGCCCGTGCCGCTCGCCGGAGGCGGGGCCCGCGGCTAAATGATGGCCGCCGCTATAGCTGAAATCTTTGCTGGATGCGACGGGCTGGCGGTCGCCTTCAAATGTCTCTCGGACAAACACCCTGTCGGCAGCGGACCAAATTACCGGTTGCGCACCACCACGCACGCCCCGCCGATGCTTTGCAATTTCTGGCAGATGACGTTGGCATCGGCGCGGTCGTCGACCCCGATCCGGACTGCGTAGATGCCGCGCCGGCCGATTGGCGTGCGCACCCGGCTGACCACCGGATCATGTCCGCTGAGCAGGGCCGGGAACCGGCTTCTTACCCTGAGCCACTGGTTGATCGCGGCACTGCGGCGGAAGTTGCCGGCCACCTGGATGCCCCACGGTTTTATGTTGATCGAGGCCATCGCCACGGTCCGCGACATGATCACCGGCAGCCTGCGGCAGGCGACGGCAAAATCCGACTTTGTGTCGAGCGGCTCAATCTGTCCGGCATAGGCCCGGTCGGTGAACTTGTCGGCCGGCTCGCCCATGATATCGAAGACATAGCTCTCGGTCTCCATCGGCAGGAAGCCGCCGGAACTGAGCCAGCGCGACACCCGGCTTTCGCCGGCATTGTAGGCGGCCGCCGCCAGCCCGAGATTGCCGTAGCCGGTTTTCATTTCGGCGAGATATCTAGCCGACGCCGGGATCGCCTGGTTGATGTCGAAGGAATTGGCCAGCCCGCGCATCTTGGCGGTGCCCGGCATGAACTGGGCGATGCCTTCGGCGCCGACCGGGCTGACGGCGTTGGGATCGAACCGGCTTTCCTTCCAGATCAGCCGGGCGAAGAAATCCCTGGGCAGACCATTCTGATCGGCATGTGCCTGGATCAGGTTGCAGACCTTGTCGATCAGCCTTTGCTTGGCGGATTGCGGCGGATCTGCCTGAACCAGCGTCGACCAGCCCAGCCCGCACAACAGGATCAGCGTCGCCCAGAGGAAACGCTGCATCTGATCTACTCGGCCGCGGCTTTGCCGCGACCAAACCGTTGCTCGATATAGTCGGCGACCATTTTCTCGAAATCCGCCGCGATCGACGGCCCGCGCAGCGTCGCCGCCTTCTTGCCGTCGACGAAGACAGGCGCCGTCGGCGTCTCGCCGGTGCCGGGCAGCGAAATGCCGATGTCGGCATGCTTGGACTCGCCCGGACCGTTGACGATGCAGCCCATCACCGCGACCTTGAGGTTCTCGACGCCGGGATATTTTTCGCGCCACACCGGCATGTTCTTGCGCAGATCCGCCTGGATGTTCTGGGCGAGTTCCTGGAACACGGTGGAGGTCGTGCGACCACAGCCGGGGCAAGCCGCAACGATCGGCACGAACTGCCTGAACCCCATGGTCTGCAGCAATTCCTGCGACACCTGCACCTCCCGTGTGCGGTCGCCATTCGGCTCCGGCGTCAGCGAAATGCGAATAGTGTCGCCAATGCCTTGCTGGAGCAGGATGCCCATCGCGGCCGACGAAGCCACGATGCCTTTCGAGCCCATGCCGGCTTCGGTGAGGCCGAGATGCAGCGCATGGTCGGAGCGGGTGGCGAGTTCGGTATAGACGGCGATCAGGTCCTGCACGCCGCTGACCTTGGCCGACAGGATGATTTTCTCGCGGCCAAGGCCGATCTCTTCCGCCATCTCGGCCGACAGGATCGCCGACTGTACGATCGCCTCGCGCATCACCTCTTGCGCCGTCAGCGGAAAACCCTTGTCCTGGTTGTCGTCCATCAGCCGGGTCAAAAGCTCCTGGTCGAGCGAGCCCCAATTGACACCGATGCGCACCGGCTTGTCATACCTGATCGCCATCTCGACGATATCAGCGAACTGCCGGTCCTTCTTGTCCTTGAAGCCGACATTGCCGGGGTTAATCCGATATTTGGCCAGCGCCTCGGCGCAGGCCGGATGGTCCGCCAAAAGCTTGTGGCCGATATAGTGGAAATCGCCGACCAGCGGCACGTTGATGCCGAGACGCTGAAGCCGCTCATGAATGCGCGGCACGGCGGCCGCACTCTCGTCGCGATCGACGGTGATGCGCACGATCTCGGAGCCGGCACGGTGGAGTGCTGCAACTTGCGCAACAGTCTGGTCGATATCGGCCGTGTCGGTGTTGGTCATCGACTGCACGACAACGGGCGCGCCGCCGCCGACGACCACGCCGCCGACATCGACGCCGACCGAGGTGCGGCGGGGGAAAGGAGAGGAAAAATATCCGGTCATGCCGGCAGCCTTTTGTCTTTGGAGCGCCATGCGTCCACTTGAACGCACAAAGTGCGCTCCGGGCCGATGCGCTAAAGTCCGGGCATGAGGTGGAGGAGCAAAGATGGCTTGTCAATGGCGACAGGTCGCCACTGGCCGGAATCGGCCCGCCGCCAGGGACCAGAAACAATCGATGATCTGGCGAAATCTGGTGACAGCCGAGCGGAAATTAAAGCGGGTGGAAGTCCGGCTCAGGCTGATGGCCAGTGCTGGAAATCAAAACCCATCACGCCGGCGGCAGGTGCCGCCGGGAAAAAGAGGCCGCGGATGGTAAGCGACTATGTCAGGAGGACATCAATGCGTGGTCGGTTTCCCTCTCAGTTTTTCAATCTCGTCCTTGAGTGCCAACTTGCGTCGCTTGAGATTCACGATTTCGAGGTCATCGACCGATGGATGGTTCATCGCGTCATCGATTTCACGTTCGATGTCGCCGTGTTTCCGCTGCAACTCATCAAGATGGGATGCAAGAGACATGATTGGTTCTCCCTTTCATGGTTTCCTCGATTGCAGCCGTCATGGCGCGTCCACCGCAGGTTCGCTTCTGTGACGGCATGATGACAGTGTGTCACCTTCCGGCAGCGATGTCGAATGATCCGTGGTAGCATTCCACGACAATGTGAAATGTGATATGGGCTGCGCGCCGGTTGTAAAATCCCACCGGCCCCGCCCAATCAGGCCCATTTTTGGGCGCCGCAGACGTGCAGACGGTAGATAATGTCCGATCAGGAACAGGCTGATATCCGGCTCGAATATTCCCGGCTGAAGCAGGAGCACGCCGATTTCGATGCGGCCATCAACGCCATGATCGCCATGGCCTGCGATCCACTGCAGATTCAGCGCATGAAGAAGAAAAAGCTGTTCCTCAAGGACCGGCTGATGGCGCTGGAAGACAAGATCATTCCCGACATCATTGCCTGAAGGGCGCGTACGCTTTCGAGCGCTATCCGGCGATCGAAAGCTTCGCGGCGCGGTTGCGCAGCAGGCCGATGAGCTCACCGGTCCGCTCCTCGGACGTATCGATGGGGACCACCAGGCACATCGTCGCCTCGACCTTGCCGGGCGCTGAAAAGACCGGCGCGGCAAGGCACTTCGTATAAGCATCGACAAGGCCCGAGGTGATGCAATAGCCTGCGACTTGTGCCTTTGCGATGTCGTTGACAAAATCGTCGAGCCGCAGTTTGCGCCCGTCGGGCAGCACGAGATCGTCGTCGGACACCATGCCTTCGATCTCAGCCCTCTCCAGTCCCGCCAGAAGCAGCCGCCCCGAAGCGGTCCAGGGCAGCGGTATCTGCAAGCCCGTGGCGGAGCTGATCCGGAAAGGCCTGGTGCCAGGGCTCGCGTGGACGATCGTGTAGCGACCGCTTTGCAGCATGCACAGTTCTGAAGTCTCGCCGGTCTCGCGCGACAGGTTGTCGACCTCCTGGCGCCCTCGCCTCAGAAGGTCGTTGCCGCGCACATAGTCCATTCCATAGAGATAGAGCTTCTTGCCGAAATAGACGCGATTGCCGTCGCCTGCCATCTCCAGCAGGCCCGCATCGACCAGCGACCGCACCAACGTGTAGGTCGTCGAGCGGGGTGCATTCACCCCTTTGGCAAGGTCGCCAATGCCGATCGCCCGCTGGGTCGTGTGAAGAAACTCCAGAATCTCGAGCACCCGGTTAAGCCCCTTTTCACGGGAGCCCGAGATTTTCTCGTCGGCTGAAATCACGGAGGCATTGCCATCTTGCATTGTCGATTCCCGGTGTTAATATCTGTCTTGTACAGGATACACTCGTCTCTTGTAAGAGACAAAATCACCGACGCGTGTCTTGCCTGTGTACAAGGGGAACACAACATGAAAGGAGGTCGCCGTGAACGACACATCCGGAAGACGTGATTTTCTGAAAATGGGAATGGCAGGGCTGGCCACGGCCGGCGTGCTGGCAACCGTCGATGCCCGGAAGGCCGCGGCCCAGGCAGCATCCGACAGCCTGCTGCGCACCGTGCTCGATCGCGGCAAGCTGATCGTCGGCACCGGCAGCACCAACGCACCGTGGCACTTCGAGAACGATGCCGGCGAACTGGTCGGCATGGACATTACCATGGGGCGCATTCTCGCCAAGGGCCTTTTCGACGATCCGACCAAGGTCGAGTTCGTCATGCAGGATCCGGCACAGCGCATCCCCAACGTGACCACCAACAAGGTCGACATCACCATCCAGTTCATGACCATGAGCGCGCAGCGCTCGCAGCTGATCAACTTCTCCCGACCATACTACGTCGAAGGCGTTGCCTTGCTGACGCTTCCGACCGCCGAGAACAAGACTTTCGACAAGCTGCTTGCCGCAGGCTCGGCAACGCGTGTTTCCATCCTGCAGAACGTCGATGCGGAAGCCTCCGTGCACATCGCTCTGCCGCAATCGCAGGTGATGCAGATCGACACCCAGGCCAACGTGCTGCAGGCGCTGGAATCGAAGCGTGTCGACGCTGCCGCGGTCGATCTTTCGACCGTGCGCTGGCTCGCCTCGCGCAATCCGGACAAATACTTCGATGCCGGCAAGAGCTGGTTCTCGATGCTTTACGGCGCGGCGCTCCGGCAAGGCGATCTCGACTGGCTGACCTTCGTCAACCAGACCTTCACCATCGCCATGTTCGGTCACGAAACGGCGCTCTATGACGCCGCCTTCAAGGACTATTTCGGGCAGGAGCCGCCAGCGCGCCATCCTGGCTTCCCGGTCATCTGACCTGCAACGGACGGACGGGCGCCTCCCGCGCCCGTCCGTCTCCCGCAGGCCTGCGGCCCCGCGGCGCACGCATGGGCTATGGCCGCAACTTGAACCGGATCTGGCGGCCTTTCGCCAAGCGGTGGGGG
>NZ_JAMYSA010000104.1:0-20413 GCF_040321735.1 Mesorhizobium sp. M0293 | reverse complement strand
ACGTCGAGCACTGCCGAGACGACCCCACCCGGACCTGCGGTCCGACCTCCCCTCGAGGGGGAGGTGGGGCGGCGCTTACTTCTGCGGCGCCTGGTCGATGATCGACTGCATCGTCTCCTGCGCATTGGCGATGGCGCCATCGACGTCGTCGCCAAAGAAGACTTCGTTGATCATCTGCGTCCACGGCCCGTTGGCGGAGTTGATCAGGTCGTTGAACACCACCGAATAGGGCGTGCGGCCCTTGGCCATGGCTTCGGCGGCGATCTGGTAACGCGGATCGAGATCCTTCAGCGCTTCCTTGGCGATGTCGCCGCGCACCGGCAGGCTGCCGTATTTGGCGAGGATCGTCTGGCCCTCGAGCGAGTAGGCGAAATCGAGGAACTCCTTCACCACGGGCAGCTTGGTGGTGCCTTTGGTGACAACGAAATTGTCGCCGCCGGCGAAGGACGACCAGCCGCTATCCTTGCCCGGCAGGAAGGTGACGCCGTAGTCGATATCGGGATACTGGGTATTGAGCGCGCCGATGGCGAAGGCGCCGGACGGCGAGATGCCGATATTGCCGGCGGCGAAGGCGGCAAAGAAGTTGGCGCCGGTGTCGGTCTGCGCGCCTGCCGGTACCAGGTCCTTCTTGACCATCGAGCGGTATAGATCGATGGCCCCGCGCAATTGCGGGCTATCCAGCGTCGCCTTCGAGCCGTCTTCCGAGAGGATGTCACCGCCCGACGCCCAGATCAGCGGCGTGAAGGTGAAGATGTTGCAGCCACCGCAATTGCCGGAGAAGTAGAAGCCCTTGATGTTGCCGCCGAGCGCGTTGACCTTCTCGGCGTCGGCCGCGATCTCGGCCCAGTTCGCCGGGCCTTTTTCAGGATCGAGGCCGGCCTGCTTGAACAGCTTCTTGTTCCAGATCAGCACCGAGGCGTCGGCGGAGAAGGGCAGGCCGTAAATGTGATCCTTGTAGGTGCCGGTCTTCACATGCGCCGGCGACAGGCTAGCGAAATAGGGCAGGGACTTGGCCCAGTCGGTGATATCCTCCAACTGGCCGGCAGCGGCGAAGGACGGCGTGTAGATCAGGTCGAGCGACAGCGCGTCGGGCGCCGTGCCGCCGGCGGCCGCTGCACCATATTTCGGGATGATCTCGGCATTGGGGATGATGTCGAGCTTGACCTGGTTGGTGTGCGCTTTGTTGTAGGCGTCGACGATCCTCGGCATGAAATTCGAGCCGTCGGCGCGCACCCAGATGTTGGCCGTCTCGGCGGCGGCAGTGCCGAGACCACTACCCAGAACGGCAGCGGCCAGGGTCAGTTTGGCAATCAGGTTCCTCATGTTCTCCTCCTCCTTGGTTGTCCGCGGTTCGCGGCTTGGCGCCGATCACGCGGCGCTTCGTCTTCAGCCATCCAGCGGATGGCCGCATGACTGCCGCACCACCAGCCGGCACGGCAGTTTTCGAATGCCCGGTGCGGCGGGCTTGCCGCCGACCAGCGAAAGCAGGGTCAGCCCGGCCTCGCGCCCGAGTGCGACCAGGTTCATGTCGACAGAGGTCAGCGGCGGGCGTGTCGCCTCGGCCACGATCTCCCAATTGTCGAAACCGATGACGCCGACATCGCCGGGGACGCCAAGGCCCCGTTCGCGCAAGGCATCGATGACGCCGCGCGCGATCTGGTCGTTGCCGCAAAAGACGGCGTCCGGCCTCTCGCTTTTGCCGTCGAACAGTTGCGCTACCGCCCGATGGCCCCAGGCTTCCGACCAGGAGCCGAGCAGCGGCTCGGTGACCGGCAGGCCGTTTTCGATCAGCACGTCGCGGTAAGCCTGCGCCCGCGCATGCACCACGGCAAAGCTCGCCGGTCCTGTGACATGGGCGATGCGCTTCCAGCCCAGCCGGAACAGATGCTCGACCGCCAGCCTGGCGCCGTCGGCGTCGTCCGAGACGAAGGCGATCGCGTCGGGATCGGGCTGCGTGAAGGCATAGATCACCGGGACGCGCAGATTGCCGAGGTCGACGGGCAGATGGCGGTCGATGCGCTTGCCGGTGGCGATGATGCCGTCGACGCGCTTGTCGAGCATGGCGTCGACATGCATCTGGCCCAGCCGCGGATCCTCCTCGACATTGCACAGGAACACCGAGACGCCATTGTCGACCAGCGCGTCCGAAATGCCCGACATCAGCGGCAGCGAGAAGCGGCCATAAGTATCATTGGTAAGCAGGCCGACGGTGAAGCTGCGCCGCCTGAGCAGGCTCTGCGCCAGGCTGTTGGGCCGGAAGCCGAGCCGGCGGGCCGTCTCGCGAATGCGTTCGCGCGTCTCGGCGGTCATCCGCCCTTGGTCGTTGAGCGCCTTCGAGGCGGTGGCGACGCTGACGCCAGCCTGCGCCGCCACGTCACGCAAGGTGACTGGCTTGGAAAAGACCGGGACAGGCAGATCGTCCGATGCCATCGCGCAGAGAATCCTTAGCTGGGAAAAGGTTTTCTCTTGCTGGTCCGAGCGAGGCCCGGCACATGGCCAAGCCCGATCGGAAATGTTTGGAAAAACCTTTTCTCAAACCAAGGCTAAGCCAGATCTGATGGTCGTTCAAGCGGAAAAGTGGCCTGGACAGGCAATGACTTCAGGTTTGGAATTCGCCGCATCACCCGTTCACGAACCCCGCGCTGCTCCTTGCGTGTTTGGAATATGCATGATGAAGGGCGCCGCCAACCGGGCATGTTCCGGTTCGCGGCGGCGGTCGGAAGCTGTCGCCCGTCACGTCTTTCACCAGTGCAATCGGTGGCGCCTATTTTCATTTGGCATGCAGGGCGATCGCGAAAAGAGTGCTATGGAAGAGGCGTGAGCGTCCTTGCTCCGCTCTTCCCGATATTCGAGGTCATTTTCGTGCGTGAACCGTCGCTGCTGCCTGTCTTTGGAAAACTGGGCCTCAAGGCCTCTGTCGCCTTCGCGGCGGCGCCGGTCCGGTCGACAGGTGTCGTGTCGCGCCTGCGGGAGTTTCTGGCCGCGCATGGCGGCATGGTGCTGAAACTGTCGGTCATCGCCTGGACGGTGCTGATCCTGGGCGCCGTGTTTTTCATGATGCAGGGCTGATCGAGATGGCCAACCGCTACACGCTGCGCATGGAGCTTCCACAAAGCTGGAGCATCATCGACGTCTTCACCGGCCAGCCTGCCGTGGTCCGGCAAAAGGTGATGGTCGGGATGGGCCCGCGTGAGGCCGAGGACATGGTCGTGCAGATGAATGTCCGCGACGTCAAACGCCGCGAACGGGCCGAGCGCAAGCCCTGATCCCGTATCGACTTTCGCCTGCGACAGCCCGCGCACAGCAAATCAAGGGATTCCCGTGAGAGCCAGCCTGAAGCAGAAGATACTGGAGGTCTGCGACCGCAAGCTCTCGGAAAAAGGGACCGGCGTCGGCGTGTCGTTCTATGCGTTCTTCGCCAACAGGAACCACGACCCCGAACTCTTGATGGAAGCCGCCGAATGGTGGATCAGAACCCACCGCCTCGACCATTTCGAAAAGGCTGAAAAGATACGCACGATGGTCGAGAAGATGGACCTCGGCTGATCAACCGAAATCGGCTGCCGTCAGCACATACATGCTCTTGTGGGTGCGGTCGTAGGCCTTCGATGCCACCTCGCGGATGGCGCTGCTCTCGGTGTCGAATGTGGCGAGGTAGCCGGCTTCATCGGCAGCAGTTCCCGGCCGCATCTTGGCCATGGCGTCGGCGGCGACCGAGAAGGAGATCTGGAACATGCCGTCATGTCCGACGAAACGGATCCGCCGGCCGGCTTCGTCATAGCTGCGGCTGCGGTTGGGGAAGGTGAGACTCATGTCTTGCTCCCTTGTTCTGGCGCAATTCCGGTCGGAGAACCGCTGCGGAATTGCTTAGGCTTTCTTGGTCACCCGCTTCTTTTTCGGCGTCGGATTGAGGGCCTCGGCGACGCGGTCGGCCTCTTCCTTGGCCAGCCGCAACTCCCTGAGCCTTGCCGTCTTGATCTCCCGGGCCCTCGCTTCGGACATGTATTCGGCGGTTGCCTTGTTTTTCTCCGCTGTCTTCTTCTGCTTGTCGACAAAGCGGGCTTCAGCTTTTTCCATGATCGTCTGATTACCTTCGGCCATCGTAAAAATCTCCCTTATGCCTGAAATCGTGAAAGTGAACTTGTCCGATAAATAGGCACTCGATCGGCAAAATTCAATCTTTTGAAATATTTGACCAATCGGCGATATCACGAAACCGGCTGCCGAAATAATACTTTTGATTATTTAATTTCGGTCGCGAATAATTTTTGGCACTCCTATCTATCGAGTGCCAACGCGTTTATAGAGGAGGGGCGTGGCCGCCTGTGCCGGCCCCAGAAAGAAAGTTCCCATGAAATTTCGGCCACTCCACGACCGCGTCGTCATTCGTCGCGCCGAAGGCGATATCAAATCCAAGGGCGGTATCATCATTCCCGATAATGCCAAGGAAAAGCCGCAGGAAGGCGAAGTCATCGCCGTTGGGCCTGGCGCACGCGACGAAAATGGCATGCTTGTTGCGCTCGACGTCAAGGCCGGCGACTTCATCCTGTTCGGCAAATGGTCGGGCACCGAGGTCAAGATCGACGGCGAGGACCTTCTGATCATGAAGGAAGCCGACATCATGGGCGTCATCGACAAGAGCGAGACTGGCGTCATCGACAAGAGCGAGACGGGCGTCACCGACAAGACCGTGGCTGCCAAGAAGGCCGCCTGATCCCATTTTCTCCGAACGAACTGGATAAAAATCATGTCTGCCAAGGAAATCAAATTCTCCACCGATGCGCGTGACCGCATGCTGCGCGGCGTCGAGATCCTCAACAATGCTGTGAAGGTCACGCTCGGTCCCAAGGGCCGCAACGTCATCATCGACAAGGCCTATGGCGCGCCGCGCATCACCAAGGACGGCGTCACCGTCGCCAAGGAAATCGAGCTTGCCGACAAGTTCGAGAACATGGGCGCGCAAATGGTGCGCGAAGTGGCCTCGAAGACCAACGACCTCGCCGGTGACGGCACCACCACCGCAACGGTGCTGGCCGCCTCGATCCTGCGCGAAGGCGCCAAGCTGGTCGCCGCCGGCATGAACCCGATGGACCTCAAGCGCGGCATCGACCAGGCGGTTTCCGCCGTGGTCAAGGAAATCCAGGCGCGGGCCAAGAAGGTCAAGTCGTCGGCTGAGATCTCACAGGTCGGCACCATCGCCGCCAATGGCGATGCCAGCGTCGGCGAGATGATCGCCAAGGCGATGGACAAGGTCGGCAATGACGGCGTCATCACCGTCGAGGAAGCCAAGACCGCGGAGACCGAACTCGACGTCGTCGAGGGCATGCAGTTCGACCGTGGTTATCTCTCGCCCTATTTCGTCACCAATGCCGACAAGATGCGCGTCGAACTGGAAGAGCCTTACGTGCTCATCCACGAGAAGAAGCTCGGCAATCTACAGGCGATGCTGCCGATCCTCGAAGCTGTGGTGCAGAGCGGCAGGCCGCTGCTGATCATCTCCGAGGACGTCGAGGGCGAGGCTCTGGCCACGCTGGTCGTCAACAAATTGCGCGGCGGCCTCAAGGTCGCGGCCGTCAAGGCGCCGGGCTTCGGCGACCGCCGCAAGGCGATGCTGGAAGACATCGCCGTGCTCACCGCCGGCCAGATGATCTCGGACGATCTCGGCATCAAGCTGGAGAATGTCACCATCGAAATGCTCGGCCGCGCCAAGCGCGTGCTGATCGACAAGGACACCACCACGATCATCGACGGCGCCGGCACCAAGGAGACCATCCAGGCGCGTGTCGCCCAGATCAAGGGCCAGATCGAGGAGACCACCTCGGACTATGACAAAGAAAAGCTGCAGGAGCGGCTGGCCAAGCTCGCCGGCGGCGTTGCCGTCATCCGTGTCGGCGGCGCCACCGAGTCGGAAGTGAAGGAAAAGAAGGACCGCATCGACGACGCTCTGAACGCGACGCGTGCGGCGGTTGAAGAAGGTATCGTGCCTGGCGGCGGCGTGGCATTGCTGCGTGCCAGGTCGGCACTGGCCGGCTTGAATGGCGCCAATGCCGATGTCACCGCTGGCATCTCGATCGTGCTACGCGCGCTCGAAGCGCCGATCCGCCAGATCGCCGAGAATTCCGGCGTCGAAGGCTCGATCGTCGTCGGCAAGCTCACCGACAGCAAGGACCACAATCAGGGCTTCGACGCCCAGAACGAGGTGTATGTCGACATGATCAAGGCAGGCATCGTCGATCCGGCGAAGGTGGTGCGCACCGCACTTCAGGATGCCGGCTCAATCGCCGCCCTTCTGATCACCGCCGAGGCGATGATCTCCGACATCCCGGCCAAGGATGCCGCACCGGCAGGCGGCGGCATGGGCGGCTACTAAAGATTCAGTCGGCCTGCGAAGGTGGCTTCATAGAAGTCACTTTCAGGCCTGACCTGAATCAGCCCCGGCTCTTCATTGGAGCCTGGATAACTACCGCCGGGGGTATTTTCTCCCGGCGTGCAGGCCTCTAGCCCAGGAGACGGATCCATGATCACGTTCGTGCGGAAGCCAGAGACGGTCGTCACGACCGAAAAAACCGAGGAAAGCCGCTTCGACCGCATCCGCAGGATTGCCGCCGACAAGCACAAGAAATTTGATTCCAACACGGCGACGCCATCAAAGAGCGAACCCAAACGCCCGATGTGATTCTGCGGCACCGCCGCCACTTTCCGGCTCGAGCTCGACGCCATTGGCCGAGCCGTGATCCAGCCGGATGACCTCCGCAATCCCGGTGGCCGCCATCGGCCTGTCTAGTATTGTCATTATATTAGCTAAGGCGCATATTTCTCAGGCAGTAGGCCCTCGGCCGCCAACGCGTCCAAGGGCGCCTGCAATTGTTACCGAAAAAATCACTCCGTGCCGCTCGAATTATGGAGCAGCCACGAGACAGTGACATTTGGAGGAAATACCCATGAAAGTGACTATTTTGGCAAACTATGCGCCTCATGCCGCCAAAGGATTGATGCAAGGCTCGGACAGGCAGGCTGCGGTCAAGGCGCTTTTTGAAAGCGTTGGCGGCAAGGTGGCCAGCGTGATGTTCACGCGCGGCATCTATGACGTCGTCGTCAATGGCGAGGTGCCGGACCAGTCAGCCGGGATTGGCATGTCCCTTGCGGTGCGAGCAAGCGGCTCGCTGACCGAGATGGTTGTACTGGAAGAACTCGACATGAAGGCAGTGCTCGCGGCTGCCAACAAGGCTGCCGGCGCGTACAAACCCGCCGGCTGATGGACTTGCCTTCTTGATCAAGGCAGCACGGTTCGATGGACGTGCCGTGCTGCCGAGTGTCGGACAGGGCATCTTCTTCCGAGTTTCGCGGCGACTGGAATTCAAGCTAGTATCGTCCGGTGGTCGTTTGGTGCAGAGAGCTTGCGGAAACGCAACCGCGATTCTGAGTACGGAGACCAGCCATGTGTGCGGCCAAGGCCATCGACACGTCGGACAAGGCCGCGTTCTACCGCGACCTCGCCGCCCAGCTTAAGGCGCTGCTCGAGGGCGAGCGCGATTCGATCGCCAACGCCGCCAACACCGCGGCGCTGATCTTCCAGATGGTGCCGGACCTCAACTGGGCCGGCTTCTATTTCCTGCAGTCGGACGAGGAAATGGTGCTCGGGCCGTTCCAGGGCAAGCCGGCCTGCGTGCGCATCGCCGTCGGCAAGGGTGTGTGCGGAACCGCGGTCGAACTCGGCACCTCGATGCTGATCAAGGATGTGCATGATTTCCCCGGCCACATCGCCTGCGATGCCGACTCGCGCTCGGAACTGGTCGTGCTGCTCGAGGACGATGAAGGCGTCTTCGGCGTGCTCGATCTCGATAGCCCGCTGCCGGCCCGCTTCGACAAGGCCGACCAGGCGGGGCATCGAGACGCTGGCGGCGATCTATGCAGCGGCGAGTTCGTTCGAGGACTGAACGGCTCGGTGCAAGATCGAGCACCAGCCGTGGAGTCTGCGGCGCCCCTCTGCCCTGCCGGACATCTCCGCACCCGAGTGGGCAGGCCGGCAGTTGTGCGTCGGCCCTGTCAGGCGCATCTACGGATCGATCTTCAGCGCGCGCGTGAAAGCTGCGGCCGCCATATCGATCAGCTGCGCGTGAATCTCGCTGCGCGATCGTCCTTCGCCATCGTCGCACACTGGGTCGCCGATCTGTTCGGAGGCGATGATGCCGGGAGCGCCGGGTTTGCATTCGGCGAACATGCTGTAATGGCTGGCATCCTCAACCGTCGCATAGCTCGCCTCTGACATCGCTTTTGCGATTCCGGAGGCATCTGCGGCAGCGGGGATCTTTCCCGGACGGCCAAGATTGACGATATCGACCGGAATGCTGATGCCGGCAAAGCTTTTGACGTCGAAGATATCGGTTGGAGCGGGGTCGATCGCCATGGCGAAGCGAATGCGCCCATCCCGGTTATCACGGCCGGCCGGCTGCAAATCCATGGCATGGAGATCGACTCCACTTTGCCTGACCCACTCGCAAAGCGAAGCATTGAGCAGGTCCGTATCGCAATAGGCCGCGAGCAATTTCGGGTCGACGCGGGCGCCGGCTATCGCCAGAGCCGTGTTGCCGCCCATGGAAAGGCCAAGGGCGGCAACTTTGCCTTGTTCAAGGTGATCTCTGAAAAACGCTTCCTTTTCCACTGCGGTCAAGGTTGCCGTGAGATCGGCAGGCCGCAACCAGAGCTTCATCGTCTCGGCGGCGGATCTGTTTTTCCCCGTATTTCCCGGATGCGTCGGAGCTGCGACGACGAATCCCTGCCTGGCCAAGGGCGTCGCGATCCAGCTCAAGGCTTGCGGGTTTCCCGCCAGACCTGCGCCGTGTGACAGCAGGATGAGCGGGAACTTTGCGTCTGTTATTGGCGCATCGCGCATGGCTGACGTGCCGACGAAAAGCTTGCTGTCGCCGAGCGAAACCGTTTCGCCGCCAAGTTGGGCCGGGTACCAGACCGTCACGTCGAGATCGATGCCGCGCTCCGTGGACGCGACGGACAACTGACGAACGCCGACAGTGTCGCCGGCGTTGGCCGGATGTTGCATCAGCATTGTCGAGACGATGATGGCGCAGAGCATGGTCCAGAATTTCATTGAGGTCTCCGTTGTCGAACGCGTTCGCCATGGCTGGAGAGCCCGGAGTCTTCAGCTCCGGGGCCGGTTGGCACTTGTGTTCGGTTGCTGTGTCGATGCCCCGATATCAGCGGATCGGAGCGAAGCCTGCGTCCTCGATCGCGATCGAGTACGTGCTTTATCGCGATTGAGTACCATTCCGTGGGAAATAGCGCCGCTAGCCGCCCACAGTGCTCGCTAGCGAGGGCGATTGCGCGTTCCGGTCCCGCCAGGCGAGCGGGGTGATGTCCGTCACGCGGCGGAACTCGCGGTTGAAGTTCGACTTGGTCTGGAATCCGACCGCAAGCATGATCTCGGTCACGGACTGATCAGTCTCGGTAAGCAGCCGGCAGGCCTCGGCGATGCGGTACTGGTTGACATATTGCGAGACGTTACTGGCTGTGGCCCGGTTGATCGTCGCCGAAATCTGCCGCGCCGGAACTCCGGCGCGCCGGGCAAGGCGGTTGAGGTTGAGATTGGCGTCGCGATAGAGCTTTTTCTCCTGCATCAGTTCGTTGACCCTGGCGATCGTCTCGGCGTCTTCGCCGGCATCGGGCGGGGATGAGACATCGGCGGGCTCGGCGGCGTTGCGCGGGACATGGCTTTGGCTGGCCGCCGCCGCCGCCACACCAACAAGGACGAGCATGAAAAGATTGGCGACGCCGATCACCATCGCCGCTCGGGCGCCATGCCCGGACGCCATTTCGAGGGAAACCAGCACATCGACCATGCCCGACAGGCAAAGGGCCACCGCCGCGGCGATGATGGCGCGGTAGGCCGGGACCGCGCCATCGAAAGGCGCCAGGCGAAGGTCGTCGGCGCCGGACCGGAGCAACCAGAGAATGGCGGCGGCGTAGACAAAATCGATCGATATCAGCGCCACGTCGACCGCGTCGCGCCAAAGACTCACCAGTAGGAAGACGATGATGGCTGGCGTTGCATGGAGCGCCAGCAGGGCCGGCCATCGGCGGTCGCTGGCGCGGGCGAGCTTCGAGACGCCGGCATAGAGCAGCGACGGCATGATCGCGGCGGACACGGGCGCGATATAGCCCACTTCGCTTATGCCATACCCCCAGCGCAGTCCGGTGAACACCGATTGCACCGCGGCGAGCAGGATCAGGCCGAGAAACGGCAGGTTCGGTGTTGACTCATCCCCGCGCCTGGCGACTACCCAAAGCAGGATGAACAGCAACAAGGCGACGACGAAGGGCAGAGGAATGAACGGCATGGGTCGGTTGCGGGCTCGCGTGCTGATGCGCGGACCGTAACCGATATGATTTGATTTCCAAACTCGCCGATTAAGCGTCGCTCTAGGCGAATTTCACCAGCAGCAGGCTGAAGCAGCCGATGAACAGGAAGGCCGAGAAGGCGAGCGCCAGCGGGCGCATGCCGCGTGAGCGCAACTGCGAAATATCGGCCTGAAGGCCCATGGCGGCCAGACCCATGGTCAGCATGATGGTGGTGGCGAGCGCCATTGCCGATTTCACCTCGGCCGGCACCGTGACCAGGCTGTTTAGCGCGACGACGGCGATGAAGGCGGCGACGAACCATGGCATGGGCGGCCGTGCGGCTGCCTGACCGCTGCTTTTGCGGCGGGCCATCAGGCCGAGCGCGATGACCATCGGCGCCAGCATGGCGACGCGGGTCAGTTTGGCGACGGTGGCGATCTCGCCGGACTGGGTGCCGTTCTGGAAGCCGGCGCCGATGACTTGCGCCACTTCATGGATCGAAGCGCCTGCCCACAGGCCGAAAGCGTGCTGGTCGAGGCCGAGCATGGGCGCCATGAGCGGGAAGCCGAGCATGGCAACGGTGCCGAACAGCGTAATTGAGGCAACGGCGTAGGTGACGTCTTCGTCACGCGCATCGGTGACGATGTTGGTGGCGACGATGGCCGAGGCGCCGCAGATCGAGGTGCCGGCGGCAATCAGCTGCGCCAGCTTGGCGTCGACGCCGATCAGCCGACCGAGCGTGATGGTGAAGACGAAAGTGGCGCCGAGCGTGGCAGCGACAATGCCGACGCCGCCAGCGCCGATCGACACCACCTGGCCAAGCGTCAACTGGAAGCCGAGCAGGACGATGGCGAAGCGCAAGAGCCGGCGCTGCGAAAAGGCGATGCCGGCCTTGGCGTGGACGGGCGTGCCGAGCACGTTGGAGTAGATCATGCCGGCGACGACGGCGAGGATCATCGGGCTGAACAAAGCGAAGCCGGAGACATTGCGGGCCGAGAAGGCGACGGCTGTAATCATCGCGACCAAGACGACGCCGGGGACGATGCCGTTCCAGTCGAGAGATTTTCGTCCTTGGGCGAGTTCGGCGGAAATCAGGCTTTTCGGAATATCGTTCGCGATGTGGATAAAGGAAGACAATGCAATGCTCCGGGCGGGTATGTCGGAGGAATGCCATTCCTGAAACAATCTTTCCAACGAATTATTCTCGTTAGAATGATCGATTTTTATGAACGATTGGCGTCTTTCCAAGTCTGGCCAATGCGACATAGTCTCGAACCGGCGAGATGGAGACCGCATCGTGTGGCAAGATGAGTTCATCGGGAAGATCGGCCGCGCCCTCGAAAACGACCCGAGCGTGATGGCGCTGTTTGTCGGCGGCAGCTTCGGCAAGGGGCAGGCCGATCGCTACAGCGACATCGACCTGATCGCCATCGTCGCGCGCGACGATCAGGCCGCGTTCAACGCGGCATGGCGGCAGCGTCTCGAAGCGATCGCGCCGGTCGTGTTCTGGAACGAGACGGGCAAGGACGAGCGCCTGTTCAACGCCATTACCGATCAATGGCAGCGCATCGACCTCATCTCGACCGACGCGGAAGCCCTGAAGAAGCGAGGCAGAGATACGCTGGAACCTTTGATCGACCGGCATGGCCTGTACGACAGTTTGCCGGCCACGATCGCGTGGCCCGGCCCCAACAAAGGATATGTCGCCTATCTCATCAACGAGTTTTTCCGCGTCTTCGGCCTGCTCTCCGTCGCGGCCGGCCGTCAGGAATACCTGCTCAGCGTCGCCGGTGTCGAGCTGCTGCGCATGATGCTGTTCAACCTGTTGAGCGAAGAGGTCGAGCGGGCGGACAAGGGCGGCATGCTGGCATGGAGCCGCCGGCTGTCCGAAGAACAGCTCGGCCTGCTGGCGACCATTCCTCCGGTGGCGCCGACACGGCAGTCAATCATCGCGGCGCATCTGGCCTGCGCCAATGCCTTCGTGCCGCGTGCCCGCAAACTGGCCGCCCGCTGGGACATCGAATGGCCACAAGCTTTCGAGGACGCCACCTGGAGACATATCGAGCGCGAAGTGGGGCTGAAAAGGCCGGCTGGCTTGGCCTGACGGGGAGGTCCGATCCTGGTCAAAGCTGCGCTTCGATAGCCGTCTTGTCGATGACCGACCAGACGTGCCTGATCCTGTCGTCCAGAAATTCATAGAAGACGTTCTCGCTGAAAGAGACCTTTCTGCCGTTGACGGGCAGGCCAAGGAAGGTTCCGATCGGCGTGCAGTTGAATTGGAGCCGGCTGGCTATGAAGGGCGTATCCGAGATCAGCAGCTGGATGTCGAAATAGAGGTCCGGAATCTCGGAAAAATCCCGCTCCAGCATCTTGCGATAACCCGCCAGCCCGACCCGGTCGCCATTGTAGTGGACCTCGTCATGGACGAAGCGATGCAGCCGCGCCCAATCCTGATTGTTGAGGCACTCGATGTAGCCTCGATAGGCGTCGGCGAGGTCGGTGTCGGTCACGGCATTGCTCCGGTGCTTGCGTCTTGGAAAAGCTCATGCTCGAACAAGAAGATAGAACGACGGCAGATTCAATCCAGATGGATTGCGCTGTTGGTGCCAAGAGGGGCGGCCGTCAGCCGTCAGCCGACTCCTAAAGCGCGTCGCGTTCGAACGGATTCATGCGACGGGCTTTTCCAGGCATAGAGCCCAGCATAGGTCGAGGCCGATGTCGCCGCGAGCGTGCGCGCGCTCTACGCCCGGATCGGCGGGAGCGTCTCAGCTTGAAATTTGGCTTTCCGAGAGCTCGCGTCTCGCGGCCGTGAAGACTTCGCGGGCGGCATCCGCATTCATGACGGCAATTGCGAGGCCGATGACGATATCGGGCCAAGCCGAGTTCCACACAAATGCCGTGACCAGGCCGGCGGCAACGATTGCGACATTCGCCAGGACATCGTTGCGCGCCGAGAGGAAGGCTGCACGGGTAAGGCTGCCGCTGTGATGGCGATAGCGAGCGAGCATAAGCGCGCACGACAGGTTGACGAGGATCGCGCCAGCCGCGGTAAGCGTCAGCGGAACGGGCGCTGGCGGGATTGGAATGTTGAATTTCTCCCAGGCCGTCCACAAGGTCGCCAAAGCCGGGATCAGAAGTATTCCCGCCAGCGCCATTCCGAGCCGCGCTCTGTTGCGGATGGTCCAGCCCAGCGCGACCATGATCAGGAGGTTGATGGATGCATCCTCCAGAAAATCGATGCTGTCGGCGAACAGCGATACCGACCCGATCCAGACGGCTACGGCAAACTCGATTCCGAAATAGGCCAGGTTCAGGATGGCAACCATCCGCACCGCCTTGTTCAGTGTTCCGGTCATGTTTTGTCCATCGATCAATCGCCGTTACCGCGCAGCCTGCAGCGATTCCATTAGATGAGACATTACCGATCGAGCAGCCGTCTTGACAGCGCCCCGCTGCATGCTCCAGCTTGACGCCATGTTCGTCTTTGCGCCCACCAACGACAAGCGACGCCGTCCCTGCACGATGCGGAGCGGCGAGCTGATTGCGCAACGACGAAGACCGGCACGATAGACCCGGTTCGTTCGTTTCCAGCCCCGCCCGCCTCAAACAGGTCGGCGGGGTTTTCATATTCTGGAGCACTTTCATGACCATCGTTTCTTCCATCCGGCTTCGGCCGGCCGAGCCGGCGGATGCCACCGCGATCAGGGACATCGTGCGCGCCGCCTATGCCAAATGGGTGCCGGTGATCGGCCGCGAGCCGCTGCCGATGCGCGCCGACTACGACAAGGTCGTTGCCGAGCATCCGTTCGATCTCGCCGTCGAGGGCGATCAGATCGTCGGGATGATCGAAACCATCCTCGCCGACGATCACCTCTGGATCGAGAATGTCTGCGTCACACCGGATGCGCAGGGCAGGGGGATCGGCCGGCTGTTGCTGGAGCGCGCCGAGCAAAAGGCGATCGAAGCGGGTCGCCTCGAGCTTCGCCTGCTGACCAATGGCGCCTTCGAGGCGAACGTATCGCTCTACAAAAAGCACGGCTATACGATCGACCGCGAAGAGCCGTTCATGAATGGCGTGACGGTCTATATGAGCAAGCGGCTGGCCGGGTGACGCGGACGGTCCGAACTGGCCCCCTGGCTCAATCACTGCCGCACTGGCTCAACCACTTCGGGGGTTGCGTTTGACAGCGGCGTTTGTGCATCGTTATCTCTAGCCAGATATTACGGCCCGGCGCGACCATGCGGCCAAGGAGAAAACCATGTCACACAATCTGCAGTTCTATATCGATGGTGCGTGGGTTGATCCTGTTGTGCCCAACACATTGGACGTCATCGATCCGTCGAACGAGGATGCCTTCGCGCAGATATCGCTCGGCTCCAAGGCCGATGTCGACAAGGCGGTCGCCGCCGCCAGGCGTGCTTTCAACACATTCGGATTTACAGAGGTCGGCGAGCGGCTAGAGCTCCTGAACCGCATCGTCGCGATCTACAAGAAGCGTAGCCCCGATCTGGCGATTGCCGTGTCGCGTGAGATGGGTGCGCCGCGCCAGATGGCCCTGGACAGCCAGGTCGGCATCGGCCTTGCGCATTTGCAGAAGATGGCGGACGTGCTGAAGACGTTCGAATTTCGCCACGTGAAGGGCAACCATCTGGTGGTCAAGGAACCGATCGGCGTCGTCGGTCTGATCACGCCGTGGAACTGGCCGCTCAACCAGATCACCTGCAAGGTCGGTCCCGCACTCGCCGCCGGCTGCACCATGGTGATGAAGCCATCCGAGATCGCGCCGCTCGACGCCATCATCTTCGCCGAGATTCTGGACGAGGCTGGTGTGCCGAAAGGCGTCTTCAACCTCGTCAATGGCGACGGTCCGGGCGTTGGCCAGGCGCTGTCCAGCCATCCCGACATCGACATGATGTCGTTCACCGGCTCGACCCGTGCCGGCATCCTGGTGGCCAAGGCAGCCGCCGACACGGTCAAGCGCGTGCATCAGGAGCTTGGCGGCAAGTCGGCCAATATCCTGTTCGGGGATGTCGACCTTGCAAGCGCCGTCAGCAAGGGCGTCGCCGGCTGCTTCAGCAACAGCGGCCAGTCCTGCAACGCGCCGACGCGCATGTTCGTACCGCGCGACCGCCACGACGAGGCTGCCGGCTATGCCAAGGTGGCAGCGGAAAAGTTCACCGTCGGCCCCGCCGATGCAGCAGGCACCAAGCTCGGACCGGTGGTGAGCCAGATCCAGTTCGACAAGATACAGGACCTGATCCAGGCCGGCATCGACGGGGGTGCGACGCTGGTGGCGGGCGGCACCGGCCGGCCTGCCGAACTCAACCGCGGCTATTATGTCCGCCCGACGGTGTTCGCCGACGTCACCCACGACATGCGCATCGCGCGCGAGGAGATTTTTGGGCCGGTGCTGGCGATCATGCCTTATGACAGCGTCGACGAGGTGATCGAGACCGCCAACGACACCGTCTACGGTCTCGCCTCCTACATCCAGGCCAAGGACATGAAGAAGGCGCGCGAAGTGGCGGCGCGCATGCGCACCGGCAACGTCTACATCAACTATCCCCAGTGGGACGCCGGCCTGCCGTTCGGCGGCTACAAGCAGTCGGGCAACGGCCGCGAATACGCCGAATACGGGCTTGAGGATTTCCTCGAGATCAAGGGCATCGCCGGGTATGAGGCGGCCGAGTAGGCACGATAGGGCGCGGCGATCTGCCCGCGCACTGTCCATTTGTCGAAAGTAGGCGCTGCACTCCGTGGGGCGAGGAACCGCAGCCTTGCAACGCCACGACTCGATCTCATCCTTGCCAATTGGCAAATACATGCTATATATCTGCCAATAGCAGAGTGAGCAGAAAATGCAGCTTCAGTCCATAGTCACGACGCCGGCCACGGTTGGCAGCGCCATCTCGGATGAAGAGGCGGGTGCGCTGGCGCGCACTACAGTCAATTTGTTCAAGGCCTGGAATCTGACCGACCTGGAGGCCTGCATCCTGCTAGGTGGCATATCGGCCCGCACCTGGGCACGCTGGAAGGAAGGCGGCATCGGCAGGATCGACCGTGACCTGCGCACCCGGATGGCGCACCTGATGGGCATCCACAAGGGCCTGCGCTATTTGTTCACGGACCCGGCGCGCGGCTATGCCTGGATCCGCAAGCCCAATGCCACCTTCGGCGGCCAGTCGGCGCTCGACCTGATGTTGCGCGGCGAAATTTCCGATCTTGCCGCCATGCGCGAATGGCTTGATGCGGAGCGTGGTGCATGGTGAGTGGGCTTGCGGTCCGTCGCCGCGTCGACTGGCACCAGACCTTCCGCATCATCCGCTCCATCCATCCGCCGATAGACCTCTTCGAGGACATTGCAGACCCGCGCGACTGGGAGGCGCTGGCCTCGGTCGAGGCGAAGACCAACCCGCGCATAAGGTTCGAGATCGGCGACCTCGGCAAGGTGGCCGCCGCGAGGCGGGTTTCCGGGCCCGGCGCCAGCTTCGTGATGGCGCCCTTCGTGCATTGTTCGACGCTGCGGCCCGGACGCTTCTCGGATGGCAGCTACGGCATCTACTACGCCGGTGACAGCGAGGACGTGGCGCTGGCCGAGACCATTCACCACCACCAGAAATTCATGCGCGCCACCAACGAGGATCCAGGCTGGACGGCGGATTTCCGCGTGCTGATCGGCAGCGTCGACCGCGACCTCGATGACGTCAACGCGGTACCTGATGTGCTCGACCCGGACGACTATTCCGCCTCGCAGGCGGAAGGGTGTGCGCTGCGGGCGGCAGGTAGCGACGGGCTGGTGTGGAACAGCGTGCGCATGCCGGGTGGCGGCTGCATCGGCATCTTCTGGCCCGATGTAATCACCATTCCGGTGCAGGGCCGACATTACAGCTACCACTGGGACGGCGCCCGCGTGGACTTCGTGCGTCAGCACGATACGGGAAAGGTGCTGGCGGTCACCTGACGGCGGGCGGACACGCTTTACAGATCGCGGGGAAGCCGATATCCATAAATCCAAGGATTCGGATATATGGATAAGAAAGATACTTTGAGCGCGCTAGCCGCGCTTGGCCAGGAGACGCGGCTGGATGTCTTCCGGCTGCTCGTGCGCGCCGGTCCGCAAGGCATTCCGGCGGGCGAGATCGCGACAAGGCTGGATACGGTCCAGAACACCATGTCGGCGCATCTGAAGGTGCTCGCCCATGCCGGGCTGATCCGCCCCGAACGCGACGGCCGGATCGTGCGCTACGTCGCCGACATGACCGGCTTGCGCGACCTGCTGGCCTATCTGATGGAAGATTGCTGCAACGGCGCGCCGGAACTCTGCCGTCCCGTCATCAATGCCGTGACCTGTGACTGCTAGGTGAGCAACCGCCGATGAGCGATCCACAAGCGCCTGCGCGCGATCGGCCGCAACCTGCCGAAGGCCGGCCGAACCTCGTTGCGGATGACTTGCCACGCCGCATCGTCGCGGAAGCGCTGGGGACCGCGCTGCTGGTCGCCACCGTGGTCGGCTCCGGCATCATGGCTGCCCGGCTGACGCACGACGTCGCGGTATCACTGCTCGGCAACACGCTGCCGACGGGGGCGATCCTCGTCGTGCTGATCACGATACTGGGGCCGATCTCGGGGGCGCATTTCAATCCAGCCGTCACGCTGGTGTTCGCGTTGCGCCGGGAGATCGAGGCGAATGCGGCGCTCGCCTATGCCATAGCCCAAATCGTGGGCGGGATCGCCGGGACGTTTTTGGCGCACGCCATGTTCGAACTGCCGATCCTGCAGGCCTCCGCGACGGTGCGGACCGGGACCGGGCAATGGCTCGCGGAGGCAGTCGCCGCATTCGGTCTCGTTTTCACCATCCTGGCGGGCCTGCGCTTCCGCTCCGACGCGATCCCCTGGCTGGTGGGGCTCTACATAACGGCCGCCTACTGGTTCACGGCCTCGACCTCATTCGCCAATCCGGCTGTCGCCATCGCCCGTGCCTTTTCCGACACGTTTTCTGGCATCCGCCCAATCGACCTGCCGAGTTTCATAGCCGCCGAATTGCTGGGAGCGCTGCTGGCCTTGGCCCTGGCGGGCTGGCTGCTTGCCGAACCGAAACCGATCAGACAGATGAAGGCCTCGAAATGAACATCACCATCTATCACAACCCGGCCTGCGGCACGTCGCGCAACACGCTGGCCATCATCCGGCAATCCGGCAAGGAGCCGGAGGTGATCGACTATCTGAAGACGCCGCCGTCGCGCGAAAGGCTGGTCGAACTGATCGCGGCGATGGGGATGACACCGCGCGACCTGCTGCGCGAGAAGGACACGCCCTATGCCGAACTCGGCCTTGCCGACCCGAAATGGTCCAACGAGGAGATTCTCGATGTCATGCTGGCGCATCCGATCCTGATCAACCGACCGATCGTGGTGAGCCCGCTCGGCGTCGTGTTGGCGCGGCCGTCGGAAAAGGTGCTGGATATCCTGCCCAACCCGGAGATCGGCGCGTTCACCAAGGAGGATGGCGAGGTGGTCGTCAACGCCTCGGGCAAGCGCGTTGGCTGAAGCTATTTCCATAATTTTCGAAATTGAGTTGACGGCGCGGAACGTGTCGCGTAGCTTATTTCCATGAAACTCGAAAAAGCAGCCGCCCAACTCGAAGCGCTCGGCAATCCGACGCGGCTTCAGCTCTATCGCATCCTGGTGCGCGCCGGCGACGACGGGCTTGCCGTCGGCAGTGTGCAGGGCAAGCTCGACATTCCGTCCTCGACGCTTTCGCATCACCTCAAGCGGCTGGTCGACACCGGTCTTGTGACGCAGGAGCGGCAAGCGACGACGCTGATCTGCCGCGCCAACTATCCCGGCATGAATGCGCTGATCGGCTATCTCGCCGACGAGTGCTGCGCCGATACCACCTGCGCGCCTGCGGTTGCCAAGGCGCTGGCTTGATTTTTTTGGACGTATAATTCGAAGATACCGGAAGGATCGAACCTATGAGCATGATGACAGACCTTCCCGTCGCGGTGATCGGTGCCGGCCCGGTCGGGCTGGCCGCGGCAGCGCATCTGGTCGAGCGCGGCATCCGTCCGCTCATCCTGGAGCGCGGCGAAAGCGTTGGTGCGGCACTGCTCGAATGGGGCCATGTACGGGTGTTCTCGCCGTGGGAATACAACATCGATGCGGCGGCGCGGGCGCTGCTCGACAGCTCCGGCTGGACGGCGCCTGACAGCCAAGGCCTGCCGACCGGCGGCGAGATCGTGCGCGATTATCTCGCGCCCCTTGCGGCACTTCCCGAGATAGCCGCCAAATTGAAGCTCGGCGCCGAGGTCACCGCGATCACCCGCCAGGGCCATGACAAGGTCGCCAATGACGGCCGCAAGGACGCGCCCTTCGTCATCCGCTATCGCGATGGCGGCGGCGAGCACCGCGTTCTCGCGCGTGCCGTCATCGACGCGTCCGGAACCTGGTGGCGGCCAAACCCTATCGGTGTCGACGGGCTGCCGGTTCCCGGCGAAGGCGAGGCTCGCGGGCGCATCGCCTATGGCATTCCCGACGTGGTCGGCAAAGTGAGGAGCAGCTATGCGGGCAAGCGCGTCCTCGTCATCGGCGGCGGCCACTCGGCCATCAACGTCGCCCTGGCGCTGATGGAGTTGCGGGACGCTGCGCCCGGCACCGAGATTTTCTGGGCGCTGCGCCACGCCAGCGTCGAAAGATTGCTCGGCGGCGGGCTGAACGACCAGTTGCCGGAACGCGGCGCACTCGGGCTGGCCGCCAAGCAGGCGATGGCGGATGGCCGGCTGAACATGCTGGCGCCTTTCGCCGTCAACCGCAGCGAGATGCAAGGCGAGGGGCTCGTCGCTGACGCCAGCCTGGCCGGCAAGCCGTTCAGCCTGGCCGTCGACCGCATCGTCGTCACCACTGGCTTCCGGCCCGATCTGTCGTTCCTCGGCGAAATCCGCATCGCGCTCGATCCCGCCGTCGAGGCGCCGCCGGCGTTGGCGCCGCTGATCGATCCGAATTTTCACTCATGCGGCACGGTTCCCGCGCATGGCATCAGGGAACTCGCCCATCCCGAGCC
>NZ_JAMYSA010000103.1:0-20665 GCF_040321735.1 Mesorhizobium sp. M0293 | reverse complement strand
AAGGCCGACAGGAACCCGCCTGATTTCTTGCCGCTGCCACCGGCGCTGGCCAACTCGATGGCCGGCGAGCCCGAACCCTTGCGCGCCTTGTAGGAGGCGAGCGCCTGCTCAAAGCCGGGCAGCGGCCTGCCGTCGCTCGGCACATGCAGCGTCTTGCCATTGGGGAACAGGCTGACCAGTTCCTGGCGGCTGATACCGGGCCAGTGGCGCACATTGCCGACATCCATATGGACGAACGGCGAACCGGAGGACGGATAGTAGCCGACACCGCCGCCCTGCATCTTGAGACCGATGTTGCGCAGCTTCTTCAGCGGCACGCCGGGAATGTAGAAGTCCATCGCCTTGCCGAGCATGTGCTGGCTCTTCTCGGCGACGCCTCGGCTGCGGCTGCGCAGCATCGAGTTCGTCGACGGCGAGCGATAGCCACAGACGACCTGGATGTAGTCCGTGGCGCCAGCTTCCCGATACGCTTCCCAGACCAGATCGAGCAGACGCGGATCCATCTTGGTCGGCTCGTTGCGACGCCAGTCGCGCAGAATGATGTTGATCTTCCTGAGACCCTCCGGGACGTAGCGGCCGTTGCGCTTGTAGACGATCTCGGCCTTCTCGTGGGTGTGGAGGTGATAGAGCTTCAGCGAACGTGTTTCGGCGCTGGCTCCGGTCGCAGCCGCGGCAACAAAACCAAATGCGACAATCAACGCTGCCAGCCACTTCGGCCAGACGCTCACGTGATAATGCCGCCCGTTTATGTGTCGTTCGATTCTGTTCAAATCAAAAGGCCTTGCAGGCTGCCGTTTGTCCCCGGATTTGCCCAAACGGATGTGTCGTTATCACATCCGAATATCGATCCTAATGGTTAATCATCGCTTATTGAAGCCGAAATGCGGTAACACCGTGGCGATATCCCGTCAAAAATTGTGCACAGGGTTTCTTGGTAAACCGCTGGTTTAGATCATGTTTCCGCCTTCGCCCGGAACACGATCTGTTACCGTTAGCCTTAATGCGTGAACAGAGCTGTCCATAGGCTCGCCACAATCCACCAAGGGCCCGGTATACGGGCTGTTGTGGCATTGCAAGCTGGCGCCGGCCTTGTGCCTCAGGAAGCGAGCCGGTCGACGCGGCCGGTTTCGGGGTCGATGCCGTATTCCTTGAGCTTGCGGTAAAGCGTCGAGCGGCCGATGCCGAGTCGGCGGGCGACTTCGCTCATCTGGCCGTTGTAGTGATCGATGGCGAGCTTGATCATCTCGAGTTCGACATCGGCCAGCGCACGCACATTGCCGCGTTCGTCGAGCGCCCGCAACGTGCCGAAGCGGGGCTGCAGCCTGGCCGGCGGATCGGGTTCGGTTGCCGGGCTTCCCTCGCCGGGCAAGGCTTCTTCTTCGCGCCCATCCAAAGGCAGGGATGGCGACAGCGCACCACCGTCGGTGTCGAGATTGACAGTGCCTTCCACCTGCGCCCGGATCTGCGGGAAGTCCTCCGTGGTCAGCACATCGCCTTCGCAAAGCACCGAGGCCCGGAAGACGGCATTTTCGAGCTGCCGGATGTTTCCAGGCCAGTCATAGGCCTGCAGCACGGCAAGCGCCGCGGCCGAAATGCCTTGCAGGCGATGACGCGGGTCGGCCGGCGCGACCTTGTCCATGAAATGGGTGACCAGATAGGGAATGTCGTCGCGGCGGTCGCGCAGCGGCGGCACGAAGATCGGGTAGACGTTCAGCCGGTAGAACAGATCTTCGCGGAACTTGCCGTCCTTGACCTGCTGCAGGAGGTTGCGGTGCGTCGCCGAAATCAGCCGGATGTCGACCCTGACGGTCGAGCGTCCGCCAACCGGGTCGACCTCGCCGTCCTGCACGGCGCGCAACAGCTTGACCTGGACGTCGAGCGGCAGGTCGCCGATCTCGTCGAGAAACAGGGTTCCCGAATGCGCTTCGACGAATTTTCCGGTGTGCTTGTCGGTGGCCCCGGTGAACGAACCCTTCTCGTGGCCGAACAGGATCGATTCGACCAGATTGTCGGGAATGGCGCCGCAATTGACGGTGACGAAGGGTTTCGAGCGGCGGTCGCCGCTGCCCTGGATGGCGCGCGCCACCAGCTCCTTGCCGACGCCGGACTCGCCCTCAATCAGGATCGGGATGTTGGATGCCGCCGCTTTCTGGCCGAGGCGGATCACCCTGTCCATGGCCGGGCTGTGCGTGATCATGTCCTTGAAGGTCAGAAGGCCGTTGCGTCGGCGCGACGTGCGTTTGACCTCGCCCTCGACGGCCTCGACCTTGAGCGCGTTGCCGATCGACGCCTGCAGCCTGTCGGGAGACGCCGGCTTGACGACGAAATCGAAGGCGCCGTGGCGCATCGCCGAGACCACGGTCTCGATGCCGCCCTGAGCGGTCTGCACGATGGTCGGGACATTTATGTCACGCTCGCGCATCGCCTTCAGCACGCCGATTCCGTCGAGACCGGGCATGACCAGGTCGAGGATGACCACCGAAACCTCGCGGGCGCTGGGCCCGTCGAGCATATCGAGAGCGGCTGCGCCGCCGTCGACGACGATGGCACTATAACCGAACCGCGTCACCGCCGCTTCGAGCAGCCGGCGCTGCACGGGATCATCATCGACTATGAGTATGGAACCTGTCATGACTGATATGACTGCCCGCCCGAGGAATTCTGCCCTGTGGACCATCTTGGCACAGGGTTCTAAATAAGGTTTCAAAAAACCCGGTGAATGAATTCCTTAGGATTTGACCGGCTTCTCGTTTCCCCTTGAATCTTGGCCACGGAAGGTGTCGGCAATGCACATGGTTTCTGGGCCCATAGTTTCTGGGCACATGGTTTCTGCTCGGCAGCTTGCAGCGCCAGCGTCCGGCCAGGGCGCGGCCGAGCTTGGCGACCTGCCGGAATGGAATCTTGCCGACCTCTATGCCGGCATGGACGCGCCGGAACTGAAGCGCGATATCGCCAAGGCGGCCACCAATGCAATCAGCTTCGAGAGCCGCTGGAAGGGCACGCTGGCCGCCGAGGCCGAGCGCGGCAGCGCCGGCAGGCTGGGCGAGGCGCTTGTCGCCTACGAGGCCCTGGAGGAACTGATCGGCCGCATCGTCTCCTATGCGGGACTGGTTTATGCCGGCAACACCGCCGACCCGCAGCGCGCCAAGCTCTATGGCGACATCCAGGAGAAGATGACCGACGCCAGCGCGCACCTTCTGTTCTTCGCGCTCGAACTCAACCTGATCGACGATGCCGCCATCGAAAGCGCGCTCGCCGGCGATCCCGCGTTCGGCCATTACAGACCGTGGGTGCTCGATCTGCGCAAGGACAAGCCCTACCAGCTCGAGGACCGTGTCGAGCAGCTCTTCCACGAAAAATCGATCACCGGGCGCGGCGCCTGGAACCGCCTGTTCGATGAGACGATGACCGACCTTCGCTTCGACATCGACGGCGAGGAGTTGACGCTGGAGCCGGCGCTGAACCGCCTGCAGGACGCCGATGGCGAGGTGCGCCGACGGGCGTCCGAGGCGCTGGCCACGACCTTTCGCAAGAATTTGCGCACCTTCACGCTGATCACCAACACGCTGGCCAAGGACAAGGAAATATCCGACCGCTGGCGCGGTTTCGAGGACATCGCCGATTCACGCCATCTCGCCAACCGCGTCGAGCGCAGCGTGGTGGATGCACTGGCGTCCGCCGTGCGCGATGCCTATCCGCGCCTGTCGCATCGCTACTACGCGATGAAGGCGCGCTGGCTCGGCATGGATGTGATGAACCACTGGGACCGCAACGCGCCGTTGCCGGATACGCCCCAGGCGATCATCGGCTGGGATGAGGCCAGGAACACCGTGCTGTCCGCCTATCAGCGCTTTTCGCCCGACATGGCGGAGATCGCGCGAACCTTTTTCGACCGCAACTGGATCGACGCGCCGGTGCGTCCAGGCAAGTCGCCCGGCGCCTTCGCGCATCCGACCGTGCCGTCGGCGCATCCCTATGTGCTGCTCAATTACATGGGCAAGCCGCGCGATGTGATGACGCTGGCGCACGAACTTGGCCACGGCGTGCATCAGGTGCTGGCCAGCGGCCAGGGCGCGCTGATGGCCTCGACGCCACTGACGCTGGCCGAGACGGCGTCCGTCTTCGGCGAGATGCTGACCTTCCGCTCGTTGCTCGACCAGACCACCGACAGGCGCGAGCGCAAGGCCATGCTCGCCCAGAAGGTCGAGGACATGATCAACACGGTCGTGCGCCAGATCGCCTTCTATGAATTCGAGCGCAAGGTGCATGCCGAACGCAAGAACGGCGAGCTGACCTCCGACAGGCTCGGCCAGTTCTGGCTCGAAGTGCAGGCCGAAAGCCTGGGTCCCGCGATCAAGCTGCGCGAAGGCTACGAGGTGTTCTGGACCTACATTCCGCACTTCATCCATTCGCCCTTCTACGTCTACGCCTATGCTTTCGGCGACTGCCTGGTGAACTCGCTCTACGCGGTCTACCAGAACGCCGAGCGCGGTTTCCAGGACAAGTATTTCGAGATGCTGCGCGCCGGCGGTACCAAGCATCATTCCGAGCTTCTGGCGCCCTTCGGCCTGGATGCCACCGATCCCGCCTTCTGGCAGATCGGGCTTGGCGTCATCAGTGGCCTGATCGACGAGCTGGAAGCGCTCGACGCTTGAAACACGTCCCGCAGGCGTCGCCGAACAGTTTAGCCGGAATGCATGTTGGCATAGCTGTACTATCGCCCTAAATATCTGTTCTTGAAGTACTCTCCGCCGAAGTTTTCCGATAGCTTTCCATAAGCTCTATGATAGCCTTCGCTCCAAGCTCAGCCGGAGCGCATGCGGATCGGCGAGGAAAAATCTCAGCCGGCCGTGGCGCTCAGGCGAACGCGACAACGGCCGTTGGCCATGGGCAAGCAAAAGCCGATCGCCGACAGCTCCACCGAAGCCGGCTGTTCTGCGAACCGCGGAACCACCATCGAGTAATCCTTCGCCGAGGTCATGGACCCATGCCGCGGCAGACGGATCTGACTGGAGAGAGACAATGGGCACTTTTTTCTACATGCTCCTGGCGTTCCTGGTAGGCGTGCTGGTGGGCTGGTTCCTCTGGGGACGCCTGCGCGGTGAACTCGACAGCTTGCGTGGCGACGTCGATCGCACACGCAGCGAGCGCGACAGGCTGCGTGCCGACAGCGACCGGCTGACCGGTGAACTCGATGCATGCGGCAAGACCCGCGCCGACCTCGAGCGCCGGCTGCGCGACGCGCAGGCAACGCCCACTGCCGGGAGCAGCGCGGCAAAGCCGGCGGGCCAAGCGTCCGCAGCCCTGATGTCGACTTCCGCGACGGCCAAATCCGCCGCCGCAAAACCCGCGCCGGCCAAACCGGCCGCAGCGAAGGCGGTCCCTGCCAAGCCGGTGGCGAAACCCGCCACCGCCAAAGCCTCGGCTCCAGCCAAACCCGCGACGAGCAAGCCCGCAGCGGCCAAGAAAGCTGCACCGGCGCCGGCCAAGCCAGCATCCGGCAAGCCCGACAATCTGCGCCGGCTGATTGGCATTGGGCCAGTCAACGAGAAGCTGCTCAAGGCGCAAGGCGTCACCAGCTTCGCCCAGATCGCCGGCTGGACAGCCGCCGATGTCAAGCGGATCGAGGACGTGATGAATTTTGACGGCCGTATCGCACGCGAGCGCTGGATCGAGCAGGCCAAGCTGCTCGCCGCCGGCAACGAAAAGGAATTCGCCAAGCAGTTTCCGACAGCTGGAACGGCCAGCAACACCTGAGCGGCAGAGGCAATATTGTTGCAAACGGCGGTGCCCTGGGCGCCGTCGTTTTTTTGGCCGGCAATATCGATGCGGAGGTAGCCTGCAGGTCGGCCCAAAGGTCGGCCCAAAGGTCGGCTTTGAGTGGCAGCGTGCCGTTCCCTCGATTGCGCGCGAGCGGCCCCCCATATAGAGCGGTCGACGGCTTCATTGACCGCAGCATCCGGTGCCCATGTCCCTGCCCGCCGCCATTTTCCGCAACGACGAAACCGCGCGCCAGCTCGTTTTCGACCGGCCGGCCGATGTCATCGTGGCGCATGAGGCAAAGGATTTCCTGCCGGCGCTGGAAGCAGCGCAAGCCGCGCACGATGCCGGCAAATGGCTTGCCGGCTATTTCTCCTATGAGGCGGGGTATCTGCTCGAGCCAAAACTCGTTCCCTTGCTGCCGGACGGGCGCCGCGCTCCACTCGTGTGCTTTGGAGTTTTCAATGCGCCGGTCGAAGAGACGGTGCCGCTGCGCAATATCGTGGCGACCAATGGTCCGATCTTCGACGCCCGCGCGACGTGGTCGCCCAAGGACTATGAGAAGCGGTTCTCGCGGCTGCACCAGCACATCAGGCAGGGCGATTGCTACCAGGGCAATTTGACCTTTCCGATACATGCGCAATGGTCTGATAACCCGCTGGCCGCCTTCGATGCGCTGACCGAGCGCCAGCCGGTGAAATATGGCGCGCTGATCGCGCTTGGTGAGCCCATCGTGCTGTCGCGTTCGCCCGAACTCTTTTTCGAGATCGACGCCGGGGGCATGATCGAGACGCATCCGATGAAGGGCACGGCGCCGCGCGGCGCCACCAAGGCCGAGGACGAACGGCAGAAGATCTTCCTGCGCAATGACGAGAAGAACCAGGCCGAAAACCGCATGATCGTCGATCTCCTGCGCAACGATATTTCGCTGATCAGCGAGGTCGGCACACTCGACGTCCCGGCGCTGTTCCGCATCGAAACCTATCCGACGGTCCACCAGATGGTGAGCGATGTCAGGGCCAAATTGCTGCCGGGTCTCTCCATCCGCCAGATCTTCGCGGCGCTGTTTCCTTGTGGCTCGATCACCGGCGCGCCAAAAATCCGTGCCATGGAAATCCTGCACGATTTGGAGGGAACACCGCGCGATGTCTATTGCGGCGCTATCGGCTGGATCGCGCCCGGCGGCACGATGCGCTTTTCCGTGGCGATCCGCACCATCTCGCTCTTTTCCGGCGGCGAGGCCATCTACAATGTCGGAGGCGGCGTGGTCTTCGATTCGACGGCGCAGGAGGAGTATCAGGAGTGTCTGCTGAAAGCGCGCTTCGCGACGGGAACACCGCCGATTTCCAGCTGATCGAGACCATGCGCTGGGAACCATGCTCGGGCTTCCGGCGCTTCGATCGCCATCTCGCCCGCCTTTATGGCTCGGCGGCGGAACTCGGCTTCCGCTATGATCCGGGCAAGGTCGGCGAGGCCCTGAGCAGCGCGGTCAGCGGGTCCGGCATTGCCCTGCGCACCCGCCTCGTCCTGTCGCGCGACGGCGAGGTGATCACCTCGGCACAACCCTACGAACCGCTCGCCGCCGACAAGGTCTGGACGCTGCGGCTGGCGCGAACGAGGCTCGATTCGCACGATACGCTGCTGCGCCACAAGACCAGCCGGCGGCAGCTCTACACGCATGCCCGCGCTGAATATCTTATCACCCAGGCCGACGAGGTGATCCTGGCCAACGAGCGTGGCGAAATCTGTGAAGGCACCATCACCAACGTCTTTGCCGATCTTGGGGACGGCATGCTGGCGACGCCCCGGCTCGACTGCGGCCTGCTGCCTGGCGTATTGCGCGCGGAGCTTCTGGACGAAGGCCGCGCCCGTGAAGCGATCTACAGCTTGGACGATTTGAAATCCGCCAGGGCGCTGTTCGTCGGCAATTCGCTGCGCGGACTGATTCCGGCCAAACTTGCCTGAGAGGGTCCATAACGATGTTCGTCGTCTCGCTGAACTACAAGGTGCCGCTGACCGAGATCGACCGCTTGCAGGCCGCGCATGTCGAATGGCTGAAGGCCTGCTATGCGGACGGCATCTTCGTTGCCTCCGGGGCGAAGAAGCCGAGGACTGGCGGCATCATCATCGCGCAATGTCCGCGCGAGGTGCTCGACGCCAGGCTGGCCGCCGACCCTTTCGCCAAGGCAGGCGCGGCCGACTATGATGTCACCGAATTCCTGGCGAGGATGACCGCCGCCGGCCTCGAGCATTTCAAGGAAGCATGAGCTTGGCCAAGGCGCTGCCCACCCACACACCCTATGACGGCTCATCGAAACTCTTCAGCATCGGGCTGAAGCCGCTCGATCCGGCGGACTGGATCGAGGTCGATGATCATCTGCTGCCGTATCTCGCCGAAAAGCGCCGGCTCTATGCCGAAATCCCCGAGCGCGTTTTCGTCGAGGAGGACGGTACCCGAGATGCGCAACGGGAGGTGCTCGAATTGCTCGGCCCTTACCTGCTGGAGAGGTTTCCCGACACCTATCGACGCACCGGCGCGGACCTGGAGGTCATGGGCGCCGAGAACAATCCCAGGCTCCCTTCCGGTTTCGAGGATGCACCGCTTGTCGCCGCCTCGCTGCTCGTCCAGGAAGACCTGGTCCTGATGCGTCGCAGCGACAATGGCTGGCGGCTCGTTGCCGGCTCGCTGTGCTTTCCCTCATCCTGGTCGCTCCTGGAAAAGTTCGGCAAGCCGTTGCAGGACATCCACGCCCCGGTGCCGGGCTTCGGCCCAGGCACCCGCCCGGCGGAACTCATCAACCGCATGTTCGATGGGCTGCAGGGCCAGGCCGTCGAGCGCTACAACTGGTCGATCCAGTCCGGCGACGCGCTCTACCACCCGCTCTCCGACCTGCAGCGCATCGACCGCGCCACCAACCGGCCGTCGCGCTTTCCCGACGGCGACATCGACGCCCACGCCTTCATCCGCGTCGAACGGCAAACCCTGCGAAAACTGCCGGTTACACGCGATATCCTGTTCACCATCCGCATCCATCTAGACCCTCTCGCCGTGCTCGCCCGGCACCCGGATCGGGCGAAGCTGGCGGTGTCTTTCGCCGCCCAGCTCGAAGCACTCGATCTCGCACAGCTCGACTACAAGGGCCTGACCGCGGACCGCGATCGGCTGATCGTGGTCTTTAACCACATGGCCAATGACGGCTAGTCGCTGGTTGGCGCTTTTCGCTGGTTTGTGACAATGATCTGTGATGTAGCGCATGGCCGCCGGGCAAAGATGCCCGGTTTTGTGTGCGTTTTTCCCGGTTTCCTGGGTTTTGAAGGAGTGTTCGATAAAATGGCGACTGAAAACTGGCCCGTTTACGGTGAAATCACCGGCCCTGTCGTGATGATCGGCTTTGGTTCGATCGGCCGGGGAACGCTGCCGATGATCGAACGCCATTTCAAGTTCGACACGTCGCGCATGACGGTCATCGACCCGCGCGACACCGACCGCAAGCTGCTCGACGAGCGCGGCATCACCTTCATGCAGGAAGCGGTGACCGAGAAGAACTACAAGAACCTCTTGACGCCGCTGCTGACCAAGGGCGGCGGCCAGGGCTTTTGCATCAACCTGTCGGTCGATACCGGTTCGGTGGACCTGATGCGGCTCTGCCGCAAGCTCGGCGTGCTCTACATCGACACCGTCGTCGAACCATGGCTCGGTTTCTATTTCGACGCCAAGGCCGACAACGCCAGCCGCACCAACTACGCGCTGCGCGAATCGCTGCTCAAGGAAAAGCACGACAAGCCCGGCGGCCCAACGGCTGTCTCCACCTGCGGCGCCAACCCCGGCATGGTCTCGTGGTTCGTCAAGCAGGCGCTGGTCAATCTCGCCACCGATCTCGGCCTCGAGTTTTCAGAGCCGACGCAGGACGACCGCGAGGGCTGGGCCAAGCTGATGAAGAAGGCCGGCGTCAAGGGCATCCACATCGCCGAACGTGACACCCAGCGCGCCAAGAAGCCGAAGCCGATGGATGTGTTCTGGAACACATGGTCGGTCGAGGGCTTCATCTCCGAGGGTCTGCAGCCCGCCGAACTCGGCTGGGGCACGCATGAGAAATGGATGCCGAAGAACGCCAAGAAGCACAAGCATGGTTCGAAGGCCGCGATCTACCTGGAGCAACCCGGCGCCAACACGCGCGTGCGCTCATGGTGCCCGACGCCAGGGCCGCAGTACGGCTTCCTGGTCACGCACAACGAGGCGATCTCGATCGCCGACTTCTTCACCGTGCGCTCCAAGAAGGGCAAGGTTCAGTACCGCCCGACCTGCCACTATGCCTATCATCCCTGCAATGACGCGGTGCTGTCGCTGGACGAGATGTTCGGCGCCGCCGGCAAGCCTCAGCCCGTGCACCACGTGCTCGACGAGAACGAGCTGGTCGACGGTGTCGACGAGCTCGGCGTGCTGCTCTATGGCCACGACAAGAACGCCTACTGGTACGGCTCGCAGCTGTCGCTGGCCGAGGCACGCAAACTGGCGCCCTACCAGAACGCCACCGGCATGCAGGTCACCTCGGCGGTGCTCTCGGGCATGGTCTGGGCGCTGGAGAATCCCGAGGCTGGCATCGTCGAGGCCGACGAGATGGATTACAAGCGCTGCCTGGACGTGCAGTCCCAGTATCTCGGACCGGTCAAGGGCCACTACACCGACTGGACGCCGCTCGATAACCGCCCCGGTCTGTTCCCGGAAGACCTCGACCGGGACGACCCGTGGCAATTCCGCAACATCCTCGTTCGATAGCGGTGCGTTCCATAGGCCCCATTGCCTTGCAATCGCCCGGAAATCGGGCGATTGAAGGGATGCGGACGAGAGCGACACGTGCCCGTTTGAAGGCACGGCGTACGCTCTGGAAACTTGGATGCGCGCATCGTGCTTTCCGAAAATCGATTCCGATTTTTCGGCCGATGCGAGAGGAGAGGATTTTCACATGACTATTGCGCGCAAAGTTCTTTCTATGAGTTTGGCGGGGGCCATTGCGGCAGTGCTCGCTGCCTGTGCGACCAGCGGCCCTGATGAGCCGCCAATGGCGGCGTCGCCGAAAGGCGTTGAAGGCTCCTGGATCGACGCCAAGGGCACCGGCCTTTCGACCTTCGCCGGCGGCACCTTCACGACCGTCGCCACCGACACCGGCCAGAAGCTCGCCGATGGCAGCTACACGATGACCGGCGCCACGTCGGTGCAGATCAACGGCACGTCGCTGATCCGCCAGACGGCGGTCAGCTTCAACTGCCTGATGGTGTCGACAAGCCAGCTCAACTGCACCAGCTCCAGCGGCCAGAATTTCGTGCTGACCCGGCGCGTCTGAACCAGCGAGCATTCGCTTGCCTGAGGACGGCGGCCAGTTGGCCGCCGTCCTTTTTTATGCCGGCAAAGGTTCCCGGATTTCCGCTTGCGTCATCCGGAACGCGATGGGAACATGGGTCAAAGCGCCGACTGTTATGTTCCAGTCAAGCAAGAGCGTTAAAGGCCTCTGATCAGCTTTCCGGGAGACGAAGATGAAGAAGCTTGCTGCCATTGCCGCCCTGTCCGCCTCAGCCCTCGGCCTGTCGGCCGGCGCATCCTTTGCCGACTACACACTGAACATCCTGCACATCAACGACTGGCACAGCCGCATCGAGGGCAACAACAAATATGAATCGACCTGCTCGGCGGACGAGGAGACCAAGGGCGAGTGCATCGGCGGCGCGGGCCGGCTGATCACCGCTATCGCCCAGGAGCGCAAGAAGCTGGAAGGCCAGAATGTGCTGCTGCTCAGCGCCGGCGACAATTTCCAGGGCTCGCTGTTCTACACGACCTACAAGGGCAAGGTCGAAGGCGAATTCCTCAACCAGATGAAGTTCGACGCCATGGAGCTCGGCAACCATGAATTCGACGACGGCGAAGTCGCCCTGGCGCCGTTCCTCGACATGATCAAGTTCCCGGTGCTGGGTGCCAATGTGAAGGCCAACGCGCAATCCAAGCTCGGCGACCGCGTCAAGCCGTCTGTTGTCGTCGAGGTCGGCGGTCAGAAGATCGGCGTCATCGGCGCGATCACCAACGACACCCCGGACCTCGCCTCCCCCGGCCCCAATGTCGCCATCGAGGATGACGTCAAGTCGATCACCGCTGAGGTCGAGAAGCTGAAAGGCGAGGGCGTCAACAAGATCATCGCCGTGACCCATATCGGCTACAGACGCGAGCGCGACGTCATTGCCAAGATCCCGGGCATCGATGTCGTCGTCGGCGGCCACAGCCATTCGCTGCTGTCGAACACCGATCCCAAGGCTGAAGGCCCCTACCCGACGATGGTCGACAACCCGGACGGCTACAAGGTGCCGGTCGTGCAGGCGGCGTCCTATTCGAAATATCTCGGCGAGTTCAAGGTGGTGTTCGATGACAATGGCGTCGTCAAATCGGCCAGCGGCGACCCCATCTATCTCGACAAGTCGATCACGCCCGATCCGGCCGTGCTCGCCCGCATCAAGGAGCTTGGCGCGCCGATCGAGGCGCTGAAAAACAAGGAAGTGGCCGAGACCACCGACGTCATCGACGGCAGCCGCGAGAGCTGCCGCACCCGCGAATGCGCGATGGGCAACCTCGTCTCCGACGCCATCCTCGACCGCGTCAAGGGACAGGGTGTCGAGATCGTCATCTCCAATGGCGGCGGCCTGCGCGCCTCGATCGACAAGGGCACCGTGACCATGGGCGAGGTGCTGACCGTGCTGCCGTTCCAGAACACGCTGGCAACCTTCCAGATTTCCGGCAAGGACCTGGTGGCTGGCCTCGAGAGCGGACTCAGCCAGGTCGAGGACGGCGCCGGGCGCTTCCCGCAGGTCGCCGGCCTGAAATATTCCTTCGACAAGTCCGCCGCGCCCAATGCCGGCCGCGTCAAGTCGGTCGAGGTCATGGAAGGCGGCGCCTGGACGCCGCTCAATCCGGACAAGGACTATCTGGTCGCCACCAACAATTATGTCCGCCAGGGCGGCGATGGCTACAAGGTCTTCGCCGACAAGGCCAAAAATGCCTATGACTACGGTCCGGGCCTCGAACAGGTGGTTGCCGACTATCTCGGCGCCCACCGGCCCTACACGCCAAAGCTCGATGGCCGCATCACCGAGATCGCAGCGACCGTCGCCGCGGCGCCCGCGGCCGAACCTGCCCAGCCTGCGGAAGCGGCCCCGGCAATGCCTGAACTTCCGGCCAACTCGGGTGATATTTCCAACACACCGCCGGCCGTGTCGACAGAGACAGCGCCAGCCGCGCCAGCTGCACCGGCTGAGCCAGCAAAACCGGCTGAAGCAGCACCGGCTCCTGCCCCCGCGGCACCGGCCGAACCGACAAAGCCCGCCGAGGCCGCGTCAGCTGAAAGCAGCCATGTCATCGTTGCCGGGGATACCTACTGGGATCTGGCGGTGAAGGCCTATGGCGACGGCACCAGGTGGAAAGTCATTTCGGGCGCCAACAAGGGCTATGAGCCGCGCCGGCTTCCGGTCGGCGCAACGCTGACCATCCCACCGAAATAACATCGCTTCGATGCCTGAAAGACAACGCCCGCCCGAGAAACCGGGCGGGCGTCCTGTTTTCGAGCTAAGGTGCGGCCAGACGCTGCATTGAAAGCGCGCGCTAGATGGTTAGGTTCGCGTCTCCCGGAGAACCCTTATGACGCTTTCCACCCCTGTCGATCCCAAGGCCGCGAAAGCGCTCGGCCCGTTGCCCGCCGGACATCCTCCGGCCAAGACGGGCAAGATCGGCATCATGCTGGTCAATCTGGGCACGCCTGATGGCACCGACTTCAAGCCGATGTGGCGCTATCTCCGGGAATTCCTGTCCGATCCGCGCGTCATCGAACTCAACCGGGCGATCTGGTATCCGATCCTCTATGGCCTGGTGCTCACCACGCGGCCGAAAAAGTCAGGCGCCAACTACGCCAGGATCTGGAACCGGGAAAAGAACGAGTCGCCGCTGCGCACCTACACCCGCGCCCAGGGCGAGAAGCTGGCCGAGGCGCTGCACGACCTGCCCGATGTCGTCGTCGACTGGGCGATGCGCTATGGCAATCCTTCGACCGAAAGCGTGGCCCAGGCGCTGGTCGAAAGAGGCTGCGACCGTATTCTTTCGTTCCCGCTCTACCCGCAATATTCGGCGACGACCACGGCAACCGCCAACGATCAGCTGTTTCGCGCCTTGATGAAAATGCGCCGCGCACCGGCCATCCGCAGCGTGCCGCCCTACTATGACGAGCCGGTCTATATCGAGGCGCTGGCGCGCTCGATCGAGCAGCATCTGGCGACGCTCGATTTCGAGCCGGAAGTGGTCATCACCTCCTATCACGGCATCCCGAAGCCCTATTTCGAGAAGGGCGATCCCTATTATTGCCACTGCCAGAAGACGACGCGGCTGTTGCGTGAACGGCTCGGCTGGGATGACAAGAAACTGATCATCACCTTCCAGTCGCGCTTCGGAGCGCAGGAATGGCTGCAGCCTTATACCGACAAGACGGTCGAGAAACTCGCCCAGGATGGCGTGAGGTCGATCGCCATCGTCAATCCCGGTTTTTCCGTCGACTGCATCGAGACGCTTGACGAGATCGGCCGCGAGGCGGCCGAGACCTTCCATCACGCCGGCGGCAAGAACTTCGCCCATATCCCTTGCCTCAACGACAGCGCCGAGGGCATGGCGGTGATCGAAGCGATGGTGCGGCGCGAACTGTCCGGCTGGGTCTAGGGGGCAATTCCAGGAAAAGTGTAAAACGGTTTTCCGTCCGGAATTGCTTCAAACAAGAGTTAGAGCGGCTCGCCGCATCTGTGAAGCGGTGAGCCGCTCTGAACCGGAACAACACAAGCTCCGGGGCGTTAAGGCGCGCCCTCCGGAGAATTCGATGCCCCGCAAGCTCGATCTCAGAACTGGCCGGCCTGTCTGGTCCGCCTATCGCGCGCCTGCGGTGCCGACGGACAGCCTGACCCGGGACGTCAAGGCAGATGTGCTGATCGTCGGCATGGGCATCAGCGGCGCCATGATGGCGGAGGCCCTGACGGCGCAAGGCCATGTGGTGATCTGCATCGACCGGCGTGGCCCGCTGAAAGGGTCGACGTCCGCAACCACCGCGCTGGTGCAATTCGAACTCGACCAGCCGCTTTCGACGCTTTCGAAGATGATCGGCAAAACCTCGGCGGAGCAGGCTTGGCGACGCTCGCGGCTCGCCGTTTCCAACCTAGCCGCCCGCATCGCCGAACTCGGCCTCAATTGTGGCCTGAGCCGCACCCCGTCGCTCTATCTGGCCGGCACCTTGCTCGGGCCATCGGGACTGCGCGACGAGGCCGAGGCACGGCGGCAAGCAGGCATCGGCGCGACCTATCTCACATCGGCGCCGCTGGCGGAGACATTCGGCATCGATCGTGACGGCGCCATCCTCAGCCACGGCAACATCGCACTCGACCCGCGCAAGCTGACGGCCGGCTTGTTGCTCAAGGCCATGGAGCGCAAGGCACGTTTCTACGCCCCTGCCGAAGCCACAGTGATCGAGGACAGTGCCGACGCGGCTGTCGTCGCGACCAGGGGTGGCCCGACCATCACCGCGCAACATGTAATTCTGGCCACCGGCTACGAGTTCGTCGATATCGTGCCGGCAGCAGTCCACCAGATCGTCTCGACATGGGCGATCGCGACACGACCGCAATCGCGAAAGATCTGGCCACGGGCAGCCTTCATCTGGGAGGCGTCGGACCCGTACCTCTATGTCAGGGCGACCACCGACGGCAGGGTCATCTGCGGCGGCGAGGATGAGGATTTTTTCGACGAGGCGCGGCGCGACGAGTTGATCGGCGACAAGAGCGCACGCATTGCCGAAAAACTTGGCCTGATATTTCCGCATCTCGACACCAGGCCTGAATTCGCCTGGACCGGTTCTTTCGGCACCACGACCACCGGCCTGCCTTATATCGGTGCCATTCCCAGGCACCCTCGCATCCATGCGGTGATGGGCTACGGCGGCAATGGCATCACCTTCTCGCAGATTGCTTCCGAGATTGTCTCGGCCTCGATCGACGGGCTGGACGACGCGGATGCGAGGTTGCTTGCCTTCAACCGCAGGATGCAATCTTGCAAACAATCCATCATCACCTGATTGTAACGCATCTGAAATACACTTAAGCCTTTGGTGAAGTCGGCTGCGCGAGAATGGCTTGTGCGGCCTTCGTCTGAGGGAGAGCCAAATGGATTTCAGTGGTTTCGATATTGCGGTTGGTGCACTTGCCCTTCTGGTATTGGTGCTTCTGATCAAAGGCATCAGGACAATCCCGCAAGGCTACAATTATACGGTGGAGCGCTTTGGCCGTTACACCAAGACACTGAGCCCAGGCCTCAATTTCATTTTCCCGTTCGTCGACCGCATCGGCGCCAAGATGAACATGATGGAGCAGGTGCTCGACGTTCCGAGCCAGGAAATCATCACTCGCGACAACGCCATCGTCGGCGTCGACGGCATCGCCTTTTACCAGATCCTCAATGCGGCGCAGGCCGCCTACCAGGTTGCCGGCCTGCAGAACGCCATCCTCAACCTGACGATGACCAACATCCGCACTGTCATGGGTTCGATGGACCTCGACGAGCTTCTGTCGAATCGCGACGCCATCAACGAGCGCCTGCTGCGCGTCGTCGATGAAGCAGCGCATCCGTGGGGCATCAAGATCACTCGCGTCGAGATCAAGGACATCAACCCGCCGGCTAACCTCATCGAATCGATGGGCCGGCAAATGACCGCGGAACGCAACAAGCGCGCGCAGATCCTTGCCGCCGAAGGCCTCAAGCAGTCGCAGATCCTCGAAGCTGAAGGCCGCAAGGAAGCCGCCTTCCGCGACGCCGAGGCGCGCGAACGTTCGGCTGAGGCCGAAGCTCGCGCCACGCAGGTGGTGTCGGAAGCAATTTCCAAGGGCGACGTGCAGGCGCTGAATTACTTCGTCGCCCAGAAATACACCGAGGCATTGGGCAAGATCGGCACGGCCACCAACAGCAAGATCGTGCTGATGCCCTTCGAAGCGTCATCGCTGATCGGTTCGCTCGGCGGCATTGGCGAGATCGCCAAGGAGGTTTTCCGCAGCGAAGGCACGACCGGCGCGCAAAGGCAGGCCGCGCGCCCGCCAGTCGTTCGCCCGACCGATAACTGAGATCGTAGGAGCATGACCCCGAAAAGTGGAAACCGGTTTTCGGAAAAGGCCATGCTCAAACAAGAAGAAAACGCCCATGATCGACCGCATCATTTCCGAACTTGGCCCGTGGAACTGGATGGTTCTCGGCTTCGCCCTGCTGGTGATGGAAATCATCGCCCCAGGCATCTTCATGCTGTGGATCGGCATCGCCGCCCTGATCATCGGCGCGGTGTCGCTGCTGGTCTGGGACGCCGGCTTCTGGACCTGGCAGGTTCAGGTCCTCGCCTTCCTGGTGCTGTCACTGGCTTCGGCCTATGTTGGCAAGAAGCTGGTTGGTAGTCGCAATGACCCGACCGACCAGCCACTGCTCAATCGGCGCGGCGCGCAAATGGTTGGCAGGATGGCGACACTTGCCGAGCCGATCCGGGATGGACGTGGCCGCATCAAGCTGGGCGACACGCTGTGGCGTGTCTCTGGCCCGGACCTTCCGGCCGGCACGCAAGTGCGCGTGACGGGTGCTGCCGACACGGATCTGGAGCTGACCGTCGAGGCGGTCTGAACGTTCAGGCCGCGCCGATGCGCAAGAGGTCGTGCAGGTGGATGAGGCCGACTGGTTTCCGGCCCTCCACCACCATCAGGCTGGTGATGGCTGAATTGTTGATCGTCTGCAGCGCCGTTGCCACCAGCGTGTCCGGCGCTGCCGTCTTCGGTCCTTTTGTCATCACCTCATCCACCGTCATCGCCAGCAGATTGCTGCCGATGTGACGGCGGATGTCACCATCGGTGATTATGCCGACCAGCGCGCCGTCGGCGTCGGTGATCGCCACGCAGCCAAATCCCTTGCGCGACAGTTCCAGGATCGCGTCCTGCATGGCGGTGCCCGTGACCACCAGCGGCAACCTGTCGCCGACATGCATGATCTCGCGGATTTGCGTCAGGTTGGCGCCAAGCTGGCCGCCTGGATGAAAGGTGCGGAAATGGTCCGGGGTGAAGCCGCGTGCTTCGAGCAGGGCGATCGCCAGCGCATCGCCCATCACCAGCTGCAGCAGCGTCGATGTCGTCGGCGCCAGGCCGTGCGGGCAGGCCTCCGGCGTGCGCGGCAGCAGCAACACGACGTCTGCGGCGCGCGCCAGCGCCGAAGTCTCTCCGGCGGTTATGGCGATCAGCGGGATGGAAAAGCGCCTGGAATAGGCGACGATACCCATCAGTTCCTTGCTCTCGCCCGACCACGACATGGCGATGATGGCGTCGTCCCTGGCGATCATGCCGAGATCGCCATGATTGGCTTCGGCGGGATGGACAAAGAAAGCCGGCGTGCCGGTCGAGGCCAGCGTCGCCGCGATCTTCGATCCGATATGGCCGCTTTTGCCGACACCGGTGACGATGAGCCGGCCTTCAATCCCGGAGATCATCTCGACGGCCTGCGCGAAAGGCGCGGCCAATCCGTTCTCGAGGGCCTCGGCAAGGGCTGCGACACCAGCCTGTTCTGTCGCCACCGTCCTCAGCGCCGAAGCGATCGACGCTTGCCTGTCCAAAGGCTTGTTATCCAGGGATCCCGCATGCATGGCTGATGCGATTAGCGCTTTGCCGGCGCGCTGTCCAACGGAAATGGCCTCAGGCATGTCGCCCGAATGTGTGCGGTGGTTTGCGACAACGACAGGCATGGAGACAAGAAGCTTAACGCGCGCCGTATGAATCCCATGGGAAATCAGCGCTGCAGGCGGCCAACGGCCCGCCTCCTCAACCCTCCGTTAACCATCCCCATTTACGGTTCGGTAAGTATGGCGCGCGTGCGTCGCGCAAGCAGTGGTGGCGATGTCCGGGGTCCAGCCAGAAAAATCGACAGGACGAAAGAGCAAGGTGGTCTGCGCCTTGCTGCTGGCGACCAGCATGTTTGCTTTGCTGCGCCCAACGGCGCTCCATGCGCAGGAAACGGAACTGCGCGGTGAGGTCTCCGAATCGGCGATCCTGTCCGACCAGCAGCGCAAGGCGAGACAGCTCGCTTTGGCAGCGCAGGATCAGGCGCCGACCAATGCGGCGCAGGACAATGCGCCGGCACGAACCTACCTGCCGGCCAGCGCCGGCGGGTTGCCTGACGACACGGACACCGGCGACGCAACCGCGACCGGCAGCGTTTTCGACCCGCCGGCAGCCACCGACGACAGCTCCGCCGACACTCCTGCGCCGCCCAAGCCTCGCCGCCGCCCATCGACCGCCAGGCAGAATGCGGCTGACCAGGCCAAGGACAAGGCTGCGGACAAGTCGAAAAAGAAGAAGAAGTCGACGGCAGCAGACACCGACACCACCGCTTCAACGACCGCCTCCACAACGGACGCCACCGATGGTGCAGACACCGATGAGGAGACGGCCAACCGCCGCGCCCTCACCATCGACAGCGCCGACAAGCAGAAGCTCGACCCGGGCGCAGAGCGCACGGACGCCATCGAAGGTCAGAAAAAGAAGCCCGAGGATGATCCGTTTGCCGCCACCGGCGTCAAATGGGGATCCTTCGTCATCCGGCCGACGATCGAACAGGGCCTGACCGCCACGTCGAACGGCGATTCCAGCAACGCCGGCAAGTCGGCACTGCTGTCCGAGACGGCGCTGCGCTTTTCCGCCGCCTCCGACTGGCGCGAGAACGCCGCCACGATCGACGGCTATGGCCTGTTCCGCGGAACCGTGTCTGGTTACCCGGTTCACAACGAGCAAGGGCGCATCGAAGGCCAGCTCAATGTCGACCTCGACAATGAACTGCGCGCCATCGCCAAGCTCGGCTATGAGGCCGTGCCGGAATCAGCGTCATCACCGGACGCCATTGCAGGCGTCAGCAAGCAGCCGCTGCGGCAGACCGTCAACGGCAGCCTCGCCGTCGAAAAGGACCTCGGCAAGATGCAGTACACACTGACCGGTGCGGTCTCGCATGACTTCTATGGCGACGCCAAGCTTTCGAACGGCACCTCGCTGTCGCAGAAGGATCAAGACTCCACGCTCTACACCGCGACCTTGCGCATCGGCTACGAGATCTCCCCCGCCCTCACCCCTTTCACCGAAATCGAGGTCGGCCGCCGGGCCTATGATCAACGCGTCGACAATGAAGGCTTCGAGCGCTCGTCGACGCGGCTCGGCGCCCGCGCCGGCCTTGAGCTCGACATGGGTGAGAAGCTGTCGGGTGAGTTCTCGGCCGGCTGGCTCAGGGAAGCGATCGACGACAAGAACCTGGACGCAATTTCGGGTGCCACCGTCAACGCCGACCTCAAATGGTCACCGGAGCGCGGCACCATTATCGGCCTGACCGGCCGGACCACAGTCGAGCCCACGACCACATCAGGCGAAAGCGGCGACATCCTCTATTCCGGTCGTTTGACGGGCGAACGCCAGATTCGCGCCAACCTCACCGGAAATGCGGCTTTGGGCCTCGACTGGCGTGATTATATCGGCATCGACGGCCACGACATGACCTTGAGCGCCGAGGCCGGACTGACCTGGTGGCTGAACCGCTACGCTGGCCTCACCACCAGAGTGAGGACCGAGAAGCTGACCAGCAATTTACCGGGCCGCGACTACACCGCCAACAGCATCTTCCTCGGTGTAAAAGTGCAGAGATAGGAAAGCTAGCCAGGCGCAGTCTGGCAAAGCGATACGTCGCCAGTTCGACTGCCCTAGGTGTGGAGCCTCAACAGGTTGTCGTCGGTTAAGGCGAGGCGACTGATGGGCGGTTTTGACTTTAGGCTGCCGTGGGGGCGAT